>WFWI01000043.1 GCA_015491205.1 Candidatus Microgenomates bacterium
GTTTTGGAGCTTTGCAAAAAATTTTCTATAAAAGAAGTTTATGTATAATTTTTAATGGAAAGATTTCTTTTAGGGATAAATCTTCTGGCTTTAGTTATTTTTATTATAGCTTTGCCTGTATTACCACCTGAAGTACCTCTTTTTTACTCTTACCCAACAGCTGAAGAGCAGCTTGTACCTCTTGTTTTTATTTTTTTGCCCCTTTTGGCAGCTGATTTTTTTGTAGTTTTGAACAAGGCCTTGGTTGTTTTTCTTTTTGGAGAGAAAGAAAGCTTTGAAAAGCTTTTGACATATACTTCTTATTTTTTTGTGCTCTCTGCTTTTTATATGTTTATAAAAACTATAATATTAGTTGTATGAGGGAAATTTTAGGATTTGGCCTTGCCTTTATCTTAGCATTTATTTCCACGCCTGCGGTTATAAGGTTTGCTCAAAGATTTTCTTTAATAACTGACAAAAGAACGAGAAAGCACCCAGCTCATACACACAAGGGCCGGATTCCTCGAGCAGGTGGTTTGGCAGTTTTTTTGGGAGTTGTTGTTGCCTCTCTTTTTCTTTTGCCTCTTAACAAAATTTTCCGGGCAGTTCATTTGGCAGCCTTGCTGCTTCTTATAATTGGGCTTTTGGACGATAAATATGACCTATCGCCTTATTTAAGGTTTTTTTTGAATATTTTGGCTGCTTCAATTGCTGTGGCAGGTGGGATTGGGATTCCTTATTTTTCAAACCCTTTAGGAGGGATCGTGGATTTAAGGCCTTTTTCTTTTAAAATAAACTTTTTTGGAGAAAGGGAGGTTTTGTACTTGGCAGATTTCTTGGCTATCTTTTGGCTGGTGTTCACTACCAATGTTATAAACTGGAGTAAAGGGGTTGATGGCCAGATGCCTGGGTTTGTGGCAATTGCAGCTTTTTTTTTGGGGGTCTTGGCCTATAGGTTTTCAGCTTTTGATATAAAGGTCGAGGATACAGCGGTTTTTTCCTTTATTGTCTCAGGCGCTTTTTTAGGTTTTTTGCCCTGGAATTTTTACCCACAAAAAATTATGCCAGGGTACTCCGGTGGAGCTTTGGCAGGGTTTTACCTTGGAGTTTTGTCCCTTCTTTCCTTTGGAAAGCTAGGAACTTTTATCATGATTTTAGCAGTGCCTTTGATTGATGGTGTCTATACAATTGTAAGGCGGCTGGCAGCCCGAAGATCTCCGTTTTTGGCAGACTGGGGCCATTTTCACCACAGGCTTTTGGAAATAGGCTGGGGAAGGCGAAGGATTGCGGTTTTCTATTGGCTGATAACTTTTCTACTTGGTTTTTCCTCACTTTTTATAACAGGCATAAAGCGCTTGGCTGCCCTTTTCTCCATCCTTCTTCTTATGGCAGTGTTTTTTGGGTTTATTGAGAGAGTGAAAAGAAGTAGCAAGTAGCGAGAAGAAGCAAGTAGCTAGGGATTGGTAGCTAGTATAATAATACTTTGTTTCTTCTCGCTACTTACTACTCGCTACTAACTACCAACTACCAGCTACCAATTTGATAAAATTTAACCATATGAAATACTTTATTAAAACCTTTGGCTGTCAACAGAACAAGGCGGATTCGGAGAGAATTGAGGCTGCTTTTCGAGCCCGTGGTATGCAACCTGCGTCAGATTATAGCCAGGCAAATTATGTTGTGGTTAACACCTGTATGGTAAGGCAGTCTGCTGAAAACCGCGTGTATGGGTTGGTAAGGAACTTGGGAAAAATAAAAAGAAGAAAGCAAAAGCAAGGCGAGTTTTACAAAATAATTTTAACAGGCTGTATGGTAGGCCTTGCAGTAAGGGATCCTTCTGGCAAATATCTTCAAAGATTAAAGAAAATTATGCCGGAAGTGGATGAGTTTATGCCGATTGAGGAGGTAGGTTTTGATCTTCCGCCTGTAAGGCAAAGTGGAGAGAATGCTTGGGTGCCAATATCCAATGGATGCAACAACTTTTGTACTTTTTGCGTTGTGCCTTTTACAAGAGGAAGGGAGGTGTCCCGGCCTTTTGAGGATATTATAAGGGAGTGTGAAGAGCTTAGGGAAAAAGGGTTTAAACAAGTTGTCCTTTTGGGACAAAACGTTAATTCCTATGGCGCAGATTTAGTCTTAGGCAGGGATAAGGTTAAAGCCCTGCGGGAGGTTAATCTTGATTATTTTGGCAAAAAAAACGGAGAGCTTGAGGATATTGGAAAAATTTTAAAATACAAGCTCAATGGAAGGAAAATAGAGCCAGTTTATGTAAAACATTTGGGAAGGTATAGGATTCCAACTCTTTTCCCCTATCTTTTGGAGGAGGTGGCAAAGCTTGGGTTTGAGAAAGTTGATTTTATCTCCTCAAATCCTTGGGACTTTTCAGACGAGCTTATTGAGGTTATTGCCAAATACCCAAATATTACGCGTACAATTCATCTTCCAGTACAATCTGGGGATAACAATGTGCTTCGCCGCATGAACCGTTGGTATACAGCAGAAGAATATTTAGAGCTTATTGAAAAAATAAGAAAAAAAGTTCCAGGAGTGAAGTTTACAACTGATATTATCGTGGGCTTTTGTGGGGAGACGGAAGAGGAGTTTGAAAACACAGTAAAGCTTTGCAAAAAGGTTGGTTTTGAAAAGGCCTATATTGCTATGTACTCTCCCAGGCCGATGACAGCAGCTACTAAAGTTTTCAAAGACGACGTGCCCTGGGAGGAAAAAAAGCGCAGGTGGAGGATATTGGAGGAGATGATAAATAAAAAATCTCAATGACCAAGCACCAATAACCAAACCTGCCCGCCATTGGCCTGAGCCGACCCGCCTGCCACTGCGAGGCACGAGCGGGCAGGAGGCGATGGCAGGCGGGCAAATTCCAATAACCAATGACCAAAATTCCAAACAAAATTGGTTTTGGCAATTTGAACATTTGTAATTTGAAAATTGTTTGGTTATTGGAATTTGGTGATTGGTTATTTTTAATCTCTTCTAGCTACTACCTTCAATTGCGCTTGCAAAGTTTTGGGCTTGATATTATAATGTTTTAAGCTATAATTTAAACTCTTTTATTTAAAAGTTTTCTTTTTTATTTGATACTATGGCAGAAGGAAAATTTCAAAGAACAAAACCTCATCTTAATATTGGTACAATTGGACACGTTGATCATGGTAAGACCACTTTAACCTCAGCAATTCATTACGTTTTATCCAAAAAAGGTCTGGCAAAGTTTTTAAAATACGAGGAGATTGATAAAGCTCCAGAAGAAAAAGCAAGGGGTCTTACAATTAATATTCATCACTCCGAATATGAGACTGAAAAGAGGCATTATGCTCACATTGATGCTCCAGGTCATGCAGATTATGTAAAGAATATGATTACAGGAGCAGCTCAAATGGATGGAGCAATCCTTGTTGTTTCAGCAGTTGATGGACCAATGCCTCAGACAAGAGAGCATATTCTTCTTGCCAAGCAGGTTAATGTGCCGGCAATTGTTGTATTCTTGAACAAGACCGATATGGTAGAGGATCCTGAGATTGTTGATCTTGTTGAAATGGAGGTGAGGGATCTTTTGAAAAAGTATGGTTATCCAGGCGATGAGGTGCCAGTTATCCGCGGCTCAGCTCTTAAAGCTCTTCAAGATGATCCTGAAGCAATAAAGGCTATTGAAGAGCTCTTGAAGGCTGTTGATGAGTACATCCCAGAGCCAAAGCGAGATAAGGATAAGCCATTCTTGATGCCAATTGAGGATGTTTTCTCAATCCAAGGAAGAGGTACAGTTGTTACTGGAAGAGTTGAAAGGGGAGTTTTGAAAGTAGGAGAAGAGGTTGAGATAGTAGGTTTAAGAGAAACTCAAAAAACTGTAGTTACAGGAATTGAGATGTTTAGGAAAGAATTAGATGAGGCTCTGCCAGGAGATAATGTTGGTGTGTTGCTCCGTGGGATTGAGAAGGGAGATGTTGAGCGCGGACAAGTGCTTGCCAAGCCAGGGTCAATTACGCCTCATACAGAGTTTGAGGCTGAGATTTATGTCTTGAAGAAGGAAGAGGGAGGAAGACACACGCCCTTTTTCTCGGGCTACAGGCCACAATTTTACATCAGAACCACTGATGTGACAGGAGAGATTACTTTACCATCCAATATAGAGATGGTTATGCCAGGTGATAATGTAAAAGTAAACGTAAAACTTATCAAACCTGTAGCTTTGGAGGAGGGTTCAAGATTTGCTATCAGAGAAGGTGGGAGAACTGTTGGAGCAGGAGTGGTGACAAAGATTATTAAATAAGCAGTTGAGTTGCGAATCTAAAGTTTAAAAATTAGTGCCCGCCTAAAACGGCGGGCGCTTTAGCTCTTTTAAACTATGCCAAAAGGAAAAGTGAGAATAAAACTTAAGTCTTACGACCATAGGCTTTTGGATGAGACATGCAAAAAAATAGTTGAAAGTGCTATTGCAAGTGGAGCTTCAGTTGTTGGCCCTGTTCCTTTGCCGACAAAAACTGAAGTGTATGTTGTTAACAGGTCTCCATTTATTGATAAGGACTCTCGCGAACATTTTGGGTTGAAAATTCATAAGCGATTGATAGATATAATTAACCCAACAAATCAAACTATAGATTCACTTCTTCATTTAGAGCTACCTGCAGGAGTATCGGTGGAGGTGAAAATGTAAGGATATTTGTTGTAATAAGCCTCTAGCTTGTTGATGTTGTATTCTATAAAAAACAAATGGCTTTTTATAACTTTTTCAAGAGTTTGAGATAACTTTGATTCTTTTACTTTTTTGTGCTCTAGTAGTTCTTCTATGTATTCTATTACCTTAACAGAAGATATTATTCGGGCAAGATAAACAAGGACTTCTTCTTTTACTATTGTGTTCATATCTTTTTTAAGGATCTTATACCAAACTTTTTTTAAGTATTTCAAAAACTTTAGCCTTAAGGAAGGATTTTTTTGTTTAATAAACCCTTTTTCATCAACCACTCTGGTAGCAAATTTTTCAGGATAGACAAGAGCATCTTTTTGAAGGTCAAGTTCTGCTTTAAGGGAAAGGAGAGAATAATAATCAAGCAGGCCTTCTTTATATCTTTTAAGATGAGACTGCCATTCAAGCTTGGCGCTTAAATAGTGTATGCCTTTTTCTACAGTTTTGTTAGGCAATATTGTGAGCGAAGAGATTATATTTTGTATATCCTTTAAGTTCTTTTCTAAACTTATTTTTAAGTAGTTTACAAACCAAGATTGCTTGTCTTTAACAAGCTTTAGGTCTTTTTTAAGGTGTTTTTCTTGAGCTATCTTTTTATACAAAAGCTTAACTTTTCTAGCAACGTCTATCACTTCTGAGAAAAATAATCCTATATATTTTTTGATAATAAAGGGAACTAGTGAAGCATTCACTAAGTTAGTAAATACAAAAACAGAATAGGTAAAAACCTCAAAGGTTGTTTTGTAAGCAAACTTTTCAGGAAGCACATCTACCAAGATAAGAGGTATAATTCCTCTAACACCACCCACGTTTATAATATGTTGCCAAGATTTATAGATATCTGGCTCATCAAGAAAAGCCCTTGATTTGTTTGTAATAGCAAAGGTAGTGTAGACTGCGATGCTTCTTGCAACAAGAACTATAAGAATTACCACAAGAGTTTGAATAAGGGAGATTTCACTAAAAAAGTTTGATGAAGAGATGTTAGTTCCTACCATAGAAAAGAAATATATATTTATCCAAAATGCCAAGATAGAGAAATAGTGTCGTTTTTTTTGAATATCTGTGGTTTTGTAGAAAGGAAAGCTAAAGTTAGAATAAAATATTCCCATCATAATAACTACAATAGGGGCGGAAAGTTTAAGCATTTCGCTTGTTTCAAATATAAGAAGCACAAAGAATAGCAGAAGAGAGTTTATAACTTTTATATCTTTTCGCAATGAGCGTCCTATTAGGGCAAATCCTATACCAAGTATAGCTCCTACTGCAGCTGAGACAAAAAACTTTAGGAATATGTGTTCTCCTAAGATTACAAAATGATTTTTTTCATAGGCAGTTGCGAACAAAATTGCAATTAAAAGTTCATAAAATACTATAGCTGCAGCGTCATTGAACATACTTTCCCCTTCTATTAGGAGTTTTAATCTTCTTGGAACATTAATTTTTTCAAAAAGTGCTAGCACCCCTATAGGATCAGTTGCTGAGATCAAAGCTCCAAATATTAAGCTATATCCAAAAGGGATTTTCAATAACAGGAAAAGAAGAGCTGCAATTACAATCGAATTAAGGATTAAGCCAAAGGTTGTTAAAAACCCTACGGTTTTTGCCTGAAGCTTGAGTTGATGTATATCTATCCTTAGGGCAGAATCAAAAAGAATTAAAGGCAAGAATATGTTGTATACAATGTCATAATTTGGTGTTAAAAAAGAAAAGTTTAGAGGTAGTATTTTACCTATTATAATAAAAATAGCCAAGAAAATTGTGTAAACCGGGATTCTTACTTTTTCCGAAAGATAATCGCTAAATATGAAAGCGACCGTTGCTAGAACAATAAATTTTAAAAACAGATAAAGCCCCTCTATCATAAGAAAGAGAGTTATTATAAAGCATGGGTATTAACAAATCAATAAGACTTTGATTTTTAAACTTTGGATGATATAATTAAAGATCTTCCGACTTTTCCGGGATGGGAGGTCGGAAGTTTATTATTTTGGTTTTTTCTTATGCCAGGGTTTATTTTAGGAGAAAAAGGAAAACAGGAAAGGATTTTTACAGAAGAGGGAGAGTGGATTCCAGTTACTGAGATTAATGTATCTCCCTGTTATCTTGTTGATATAAAAACAAAAGAAAAAGATGGGTATGAGGCTATAAAGGTGGCCTTTGGAGAAGCCAAGCGGCAGAAAAAGCCAGTATTAGGAGAGCTTGAAAAAGCAGGAGTGAAACAACCTGTAAGGTATATAAGAGAGTTTAGGCTTGAGAGGTTTCTTTCTTTAATGCCTGATTTTAAGATCCTTACAGGCGAGAAACCAGGAATTGAGTACAAAGGCAAAAAAATCTTTGTCGGCGAGAGGATCTCGCCGACATTTTTTTTTGAAAAAGGCGAGTTTGTTGATGTAAGTGGAACTTCAAAAGGTAAAGGTTTTCAAGGCGTTGTTAAACGCCACGGTTTTGCTGGAGGTCCAAGAACCCATGGACAATCAGACAGGGAAAGGGCTCCAGGCTCCATCGGTCAGACAACTACGCCTGGAAGGGTTTATAAGGGTAAGCGTATGGCAGGAAGAATGGGTGGAGAGAGGGTTACTATTCAGAATTTAGAAGTTATCGAAGTGGAGGATAAGGTTTTGAAAATTAAAGGGCAGGTGCCAGGGGCTCCTAAAGGGCTCTTGGAGATAAGGCCAGCTATAAAAGTTTTAAGACGAGAGACTCGGGAAAAACATGTCCACTAAAGAAAGCGCAAAGCGTAAAGCGCAAAGCGTAAAACAGACGGGGCAAAAGACAAAAAAGAAGGCAGGCCTAGAGATTGATGTCTATAACCTTAAGGGAGAGAAGAGTGGAAAGGTGAAGCTAAACAAGGAGATTTTTGATGTAGAGGCTTCACCAAGGCTGTTGGCTCAATATGTGAGGGTTTATCTTGCCAATCAAAGGGCAGGAACAGCTTCAACCAAAACACGTGGAGAGGTTAGAGGGTCAACGCGCAAGATTTATCCACAAAAGGGTACAGGAAGAGCAAGGCATGGTGATATAAAAGCGCCTATATTTGTAGGAGGTGGCGTTGTTTTTGGCCCAAAGCCACGCGATTTTTCTTTAAAAATTAATAAAAAGCAGAGAAGAAAAGCTTTGTTTTATAGTTTGACTTTAAAAGCAAGGGAGGGAGCTGTTGCTGCGCTTGAGGATAGATTCTTAAAAGAAATGAAAAAAACAAAGCAGTTTGCAGAATTTTTAAAAATTATTGGAGTAAATGGCGAGAGGGTGTTGGTGGTTATGCCTGCGCAGGAAAAATATTATTTACAAAGAGCTGTAAGAAACATTCCAAAAGTTGAACCAGCAGATGCAGAAAGCCTTAATCCTTATATTGTTTTGCGCGCAAAAAGAATTTTTTTTGTTAAAAAATCTTTTGAAATTTTGGAAAAAGTTTTTCTAAAGAAAGATGCAGCTAAATGAGATATTAAAAAAACCGGTAATAACAGAGAAAACAACCGAGCTTTTAAAACAAGGGTATTATGCTTTTGAAGTTGACAGGAGGGCAAATAAGAACCAGATAAAAGAGGCAGTGGAGAAGCTTTTTGGAGTTGAAGTGGAGACAGTTAAGACTTTAAAAAGAAAAGGGAAAACAAAAAGAAGAGGGAGAAGATGGGTTGAGGTTAAACTACCTGATAAAAAATTGGCTTATATAAAGTTGAAAAAAGGCCACATAGATTTGTTTCCAAAAGTTTAAGTTTTTAGGAGCTTATGGCTAAAAAGATTAAAAACATAGAAAAGCCTTGGAAGAAAACAAGCGAGCCTGAAAAGAGCCTTGTTGAGATTTTGCCAAAACATTCAGGAAGGGATAACAGTGGGAGAATTACGGTAAGACATCAAGGTGGAAGGCAGAAAAGATATTATCGAATTATAGATTTTAAAAGGGATAAAAGAGGAGTTGAAGGAAAGATTATCAGTATTGAATATGATCCAAACAGAACAGCACCAATTGCTTTAGTGGAGTATCCTGATGGGGAGAGAAGATATATTATTCACGTTGAGGGTTTGAAGGAAGGGGATAAGATATTAGCTGACGAAAAAGCAGAGGTTTCTCCAGGCAATGCTATGCCCCTAAAGAACATTCCAATTGGAGTTGAGGTGTGTTGTATTGAGCTTTATCCAGGGAAAGGAGCCCAGCTTTGTAGAGGAGCTGGAACTTATGCAACAATTGTAGGAAAAGAGGAAGGGTATGTACACTTGAAAATGCCATCCAGGGAGATTCGCAAAGTGCCGGAGAACTGTTATGCAACAATTGGAAGGGTGAGCTTTGCAATGCACAAGTTTGAGGAGATTGGAAAAGCAGGAAGGGCAAGGCTTATGGGTATAAGGCCAACTGTAAGAGGTGTTGCTCAAAATCCATACAGCCATCCTCATGGAGGAGGCGAAGGTAGAACAGGAGAGGGAAGGCATCCGAAAACTCCATGGGGAAAACCTGCCCGAGGAGTAAAAACAAGAAAGCCAGGTAAGTGGAGTGATAAGTTGATTATCAAGCGCAGGAAATGAAAGAAGCATCAGCTTACATAAAAAATTTGCCAATAACGCCAAAAAAGTTGAGGTTTTTGTTGCCGACAGTAAAGAGGATGACGCCAAAGGAGGCATTGGAAAAACTGCCTTATATAAACAAGAAAGCTGCCAGGATTTTTTATAAAGTTATAAAATCAGCGGTTGATAATGCTAAAAGCCTTTATGGAGCAAGCGAGGATATGTTAAAATTTAAACTTTTAACAGTTGAGGAAGGTTTGAAATTAAAGCGTTGGCGCGCAGGATCACGCGGCAGGGCAAAGCCTTATATGAAGCGCAGGTCGCATATAAAAGTAGTTTTAGAAGTTGAAGAAAAGAATAAATAATGGGACAGAAAGTTCATCCATTTGGATTTAGGCTTGGTGTTATTTTTGACTGGAAATCGCGTTGGTTTTTTACTGATAAGAATCTTTATAGAAGAACTGTTATTTCAGATATTAAGATTCGCGATTTTATTTTCAAAAACTATGCTTTTGCAGCTGTGTGTGATGTGGAAATTGAGAGGGATTTAAACAAACTAAAACTTATTATTCATTCTGTAAGGCCTGGGATGATTATTGGTAGGGAAGGAAAGGGGCTTGAGGAGTTAAGAAAAAGGATTATGCATATATTAAAGGAGTCAGGTGAGAAGACTGACAAGGGCTTTAGACTTGAGATTAAGATAGAGCCTGTTAAAAAGCCTTATCTTAATGCTAGATTTGTTGCTCAGTCCATTGCGGAGAAACTTGTTAAAAATTTTCCTCACAGGCCAGTTGTTCACTTTGCAATTGACAGAGTTATGGAGGCAGGAGCAAAAGGAGTTAAAGTAAGGTTGGCAGGAAGAATAGGAGGAGCAGAGATTGCAAGGCAAGAAAAATACAGCAAGGGCACAGTTCCAACATCTACCATCCGTGTTCCAATAGATTATGCAGATTATCCTGCTTTAACAAAATCAGGTTATGTAGGGGTAAAAGTTTGGATTGCAAAGGAGTAAAATGCTTGCTCCAAGAAAACAAAAATACAGGAAACAGTTCAGAGGCAGTTTTAGAAGGATTGCTACCAAAGGCAATAAGGTAGATTTTGGTTCTTATGGGGTAAAGGCCTTGGAAGCTGGATGGGTAAGAGATAGGGAGATTGAGGCTTGCCGGGTTATTTTAGCAAGAGCAACAAGGAAAGTAGGTAAGTTTTGGATAAGAATCTTTCCAGACAAGCCTTATACTAAAAAACCGCCCGAGGTTGGTATGGGAGCAGGAAAAGGAGATGTGGCCTATTTTGTAGCAGTTGTAGAGCCTGGCAAGGTGCTTTTTGAGATAGATGGGGTACCTGAGATGGAGGCACAAAGGGTGTTAAAAAACGTAGCTTCTAAATTATCAGTTAAAACTAAAATAGTGAAAAGGGAGGAATGAAAAAAATAGCTGAAAAATATAGAAAAATGAAACTATCAGATTTATCACGCAAGGAGCAAGAGTTAAGAAAGGAGATAGCGAAGTTGAAACTTGAACTTAAGGTATCGCCACCTAAAGACACGAATCTTTTAGGAAAAAAAAGGCGAGAACTAGCAGTATTATTAACAATTAAAAGAGAAAAGGAGTTTTTAGAAGTTCGCAAAAAAGCAAAATAACATGTCAAAGGTTTTTACAGGGGTCGTTGTTTCAACCAAAATGCAAAAAACAGTAGTAGTGAAAGTTGAAAGAAAGTTCAGACATCCTTTGTATAAGAAGGTCGTTAAAAAGCACAAGAAATTTAAAGCCCATAACGAAAAATTCAATATTAAAGAAGGCGATATTGTAAAAATAAGGGAGACAAGGCCCCTTTCAAAAACCAAGCATTTTGAAGTTGTTGAAGTTGTAAAAAAATAAAGCGTTATGTTGCAGATGAGGTCAATGATCAAAGTGGCGGATAATACTGGGGTGAAGAAGGTTATGCTTATTGGTATTCCAGGCAAAGGAAATCGAAGGTACGCTTATATTGGCGATGTGATTACGGTTACAGTAAAAGAATCTGATCCACAAAGCGAGATAAAAAAAGGAACGGTTGTTCATGCATTAGTTGTAAGGACAAGAAAAGAATACAGGAGAAAGGATGGAAGTTATATTCGTTTTGATGATAACGCGTGTGTTATTTTGCAGTCAAAGGGTAGCAAAGAGCCAAAGGGAACAAAAATCTTTGGTCCAATAGCCAAAGAGATAAGGGATCTTGGGTATTCAAAAATTGCCGCTTTGGCGCCGGAAATTTATTAGTTTAAGGTTGGAAAGTTGAAAAGTTATAAAGTTTAAAGGTTGGAAGTTGAAAAAAATATTTATGAAGGTTAGAAAGGGAGATAAAGTCAAGGTGATATACGGAAAAGATAAAGGAAGGGAAGGAGTAGTGGAGAAAGTATACAGGAAGGCAAGAAAGGTGCTTATTCCAGGGATAAATTTGTACAAAAAACATGTAAAAAAGTCCGAGCAGTTTCCGCAGGGAGGGGTGGTTGAGATTCCCAGGCCCTTGGATGTTTCAAAGGTGATGCTTATCTGTCCCAAGTGCAAAAAAACAACAAGAGTGGGTTATAAAGTTGTTGACAATAAAAAGTTTAGAGTTTGTAAAAAATGCAAAAGCACGATATGAGCTTTAAAGAATATTACGAAAAAACAATTCGGGAGAAGCTGGCAAAGGAGTTCGAATTAAAAAATCCTTTGGCAGTTCCAAAACTGGAGAAGGTTGTAGTAAATGTAGGAGTGGGAGAGGCTACCTCAAATCGAAAGGTGTTGGAAACAGTAGCCAAGCAGATTGAGAAGATAACCGGACAAAAACCAGTATTTACAAAGGCGCGCAGAGCCATTTCTGGCTTTAAAGTAAGAAAAGGGATGCCAATTGGCGTGAAAGTAACTTTGCGTGGTAAAAGAATGTATGACTTTTTTGAAAAATTGGTTAAAATAGTAATCCCAAGAATAAAGGATTTTAGGGGGATTGATCTATCTTGTCTTGACAGTTCTGGAAATTTAAATCTTGGATTTACAGAGCAGCTTATTTTCCCTGAGCTTGAGTTTGATGATATTGATAGAATAAGGGGCTTACAAGTTACGGTTGTTGTAAAGGGTGGAGATAGGGAAAAGAATAAGAGGCTTTTTGAAGAGTTTGGAATACCATTTAAAAGTGAAAAATAAAGGTTTTTTAATATGCCAAAAAAATCAGACATAGTTAAATTTTTAAAACCACAAAAGTACAAAGTCAGGCATAGAAATCGTTGTGCTGTTTGTGGAAGAGCGAGAGCATATATAAGAAGGTTTGGGCTTTGTAGAATTTGCTTTAGAGAGAAGGCTTTGCAAGGAGAAATTCCAGGCGTTAGAAAAATTTCTTGGTAAAGATTTATGGGAAGATCACTTAAAAAAGGACCGTATGTAGACAAAAAGCTTTTGAAAAAAGTTATGAAGCAAAAGGAAACAGGCGATAGAAGCCCAATAAAAACTTGGGCAAGGGATAGCATGATTCCGCCAGAGTTTGTGGGGCACAGGTTTGCAGTTTACAATGGCAAGAGGTTTATTGAGATATTTGTAAGTGAAAACATGGTGGGTCACAGGCTTGGCGAGTTTGCACCAACAAGGACCTTTAGAGGACATGGTCGTGTTACAAAGCGAATTATTACTAAAACTTAAAGCTATGAGCCAGCCAATAATTGATCTTATAATTCGGATAAAAAACGGATATATGGCAAAAAAGGAGAGGGTAGAAGCTCCTTATTCAAAATTTAGGGAGGAGGTTTTGAAAAAATTAAAGCAGGTAGGGTTTATTAAGGACTACAAGGCGGAAGAAGTAAGGCCGAAGATAAAAAAGTTTGTGATTGAGCTCAAATACACAAAGGCAGGAGAGCCAGTTTTGTCCGATGTAAAGATTTATTCCAAGCCTGGAAGAAGGTGGTATGTTGGCTATAGGGATATAACGCCAGTAAAAGGAGGAAGAGGCTATGGGATTCTTACTACTCCCAAGGGAGTGTTAACAAACATTGAGGCTAAAAAGCAGAAGGTTGGTGGTGAGTTATTATTTGAGGTTTGGTGATTATGTCAAGAATAGGAAGAATGCCTATTGAAATTCCATCAGAGGTTGAAATAAAGGTTGAGGAGGGAAGAGTATATGTGAAAGGACCAAAAGGGGAGTTGTCCTTTGATCTTCCTGAAGAGATAGAGGTTAAGGTTGATTCTGAGAAGAAAGAGGTTAGAGTAAAAAGGAAAAGTGATAGAAAAAAGGTGAAAGCCTTACATGGTCTTTACAGGGCTCTTATTGCCAATGCTGTAAAAGGGGTAGTAAAGCCGTGGGAGAAAAAACTAGAGGTTGTTGGAACAGGCTATAATGTCAAGCTTGAAGGAGATAGGTTGGTTTTTAAACTTGGGTATTCACACCCTGTTATCTTTAAAAAACCTGAAGGGATAGAGTTCCAGGTTGAAAAGAATCGTGTGGTTACAGTTTTAGGAATAGATAAGCAGAAAGTAGGTGAAGTGGCTTATAAGATAAGATCTTTGAAAAAGCCTGATCCTTATAAAGGAAAGGGCATTCGTTACTTAGGAGAGGTTATTAAGTTAAAGCCTGGGAAAAAGGCTAAGGTAGCATAAAAGGCTATGAGAAGAAGAGTTCAGACTTTTGACAGAAGGGAGAGGCGGAAGCTTCGTGTAAGATCAAAAATAAAAGGCACAGCCCAAAGGCCAAGAATTTCTGTATTTAGATCAAACAAATACATTTATGCCCAGGCAATAGATGATGAAGCAAGAAAGACTTTGGCAGCTTACAACAGTTTGAAATTAAGAAAGGAAGAAAATGGAAAAAAAGGTACAAAGAGTGAGGAGGCTTTTAGAGTTGGTGAGATTTTGGGGAAAATGTTGATAGAAAAGGGAATAAAAAGTGCAATTTTTGACAGAGGATATTACAAGTATGCAGGAAGAGTGGCAAAAGTTGCTGAGGGTTTAAGAAAGGTTGGAGTTAAAATTTAACCTTATCTTGTTTTCTATGGCTGAAGAAAAAGTTCTAAAAGAAGAAAAAAAATTTGAGGAGGAGGTGTTGCAAGTTAGGCGAGTGTCAAAGAAAACACCAGGAGGTAATTATATAACTTTCTCAGCCTTGGTAGTGATTGGAGATAGAAAAGGAAAGGTAGGGGTAGGCTTGGCCAAGGCAACAGAAGTGCCACCTGCAATAGCTAAAGCAGTAAAGCAGGCAGAAAAAACTTTAATTGAGGTTCCTCTTAAGGGAACAACTGTCCCTCATGATGTTTTTGTAAAGTATAAAGCAGCAAAGGTGTATCTTAAACCTGCGCCAGTTGGAACAGGTCTTAAGGTAGGGAGCGTAGTAAGAAAGATTTTGGAGCTTGCAGGTGTAAAGGATGTTTCAGGAAAGATAATTGGCTCAAGAAACAAAATAGTGAATGCCTATGCGATGATTGAAGCGCTTAAAAGTTTAAAAAAGCCAAGATGATAGATTTGAGCTCTTTGCCTAAAATTGTAGGAAAGAAGAAAAAAAGGGTAGGGAGAGGTTTAGGAAGCAACAGAGGGGCTAAATCAGGCAGGGGAACAACAAGGCATCAGAAAGCAAGGGAAGATATACCAATTGGGTTTGAAGGAGGACAAAACCCGGTAATTAAAAGGTTTCCTTTGCTTCGCGGAAAAGGAAGGAACAAACCAGTTTCTCCAAAGCCTCTTATTGTGCATCTTGACTGGCTTAATAAGTTTAAAGATAATGAAGAGGTGACAATAGAAAAATTAGTAGAAAAAAAGATTATAGATGACAAAGTCTTTAAGGTAGGTGCAAAACTGGTAAGAACTGGTAAGCTTGAAAGAAAAGGTTTAATCATCAAATTCCCAGCCTCCAAAGGTGCAGCTGAGGAGGTGGAAAAACTAGGTGGAAAGGTTGAGGCTTGATAACAATGCAAAGGACAATAAACTTTCTTAAAGCAACAATTCGTGAAAGGGAGATAAGAAAAAAGCTTTTGATAACTTTTTTAATAATCTTTCTTTTTAGAGTTTTTGCTTTTTTACCAGTGCCGGTTGTTGATCTACCCAGATTAAGAGTTCTTTTTTCTCAAAATCAATTCTTGGCCTTGCTTGATATTTTCTCTGGAGGGACGTTGATAAACTTTTCTATCATGGCTTTAGGCCTTAACCCTTATATTAATGCTTCGATTATTATGCAGCTTTTAACTGCAGTTGTCCCTAGCCTTGAGCAGTTGACAAAAGAGGGAGAGTATGGCCGTTTTAAGATTAACCAGTACACTCGTTTTCTAACTTTACCATTAACAATTTTACAAGGGATAGGACTTTATGTACTTTTGAAAAATCAAGGAATTATTGGAACTTTAAATTTTCTAGAATTTTTGTCCTTGATTTCCACTATGGTAGCAGGGACATTCATTCTTTTATGGTTTGGGGAGCTAATTTCAGAATTTGGAGTGGGTAATGGAGTTTCAATGATTATATTTGCAGGAATTTTAGCTAGACTACCAGTAATAATAGGGAGGACAGCTTTGATATTAACCGGCGAATTGGTGTTTAAAGTAATAGTTTTTGTGGTTCTGTCAATTGCAGTAATAGCAGCAATAGTGTACATTAACGAAGCTGTAAGGCGGATACCTGTTTATTATGCCAGAAGAATAAAAGGAAGCAGGCTTTATCAAGCTCCTTCTAGCTTCTTGCCACTTAGATTGAATCAAGCAGGAGTAATTCCGATAATTTTTGCAGTGTCTTTTGTGCTTTTTCCGCAATTATTGGCAAATTTTTTAAGGTTTTCAAAAATCACATGGGTTTCTGATTTTTCGAATTTTCTTTTGATTGCTTTTAATCATGCTGGTATCGTATATAATCTTGTTTATTTTCTTTTAGTTGTAGCTTTTAGTTTTTTTTATACC
>WFWI01000044.1 GCA_015491205.1 Candidatus Microgenomates bacterium
ACAAAGACTTCTCCACAACAACATTTACTCCCAAAAAGAAGACTAACTCTGCGATTAAAAAACTCGAAAGAAGTATGATTATCTGCCTCTCATTTAACTTATGTCTTAGATTAAATCTCTCCACTAAGTTTATATTATCATATCTCAACCTCTCACTCTATACAATAATTGTGCTAAAATTTAGGTATGACGCAAAATAAGATTATTAAAAAAATAATCAATCTCTTCTATGAGTAGGGAGTTTTAAAGGTCCTTCCTCGAAGCGGGTGGCTTTATATTGGAATCAAAAATGCTGAGACAATTGCTGAACACTCTTTGCGTGCCTCTCAAATAGGCTATATTCTTGCAAAACTGGAAAACTATCCTGAGCCAGAAAAAGTTGCAACCGCGCTTGTTTTCCATGAAATTGGAGAGACAAGAATTGGAGACTTAAACAGGCTAAGCGCCAAATACCTTCCAAAAAAGAACGAAATTTAAAGCGTGAAAGACCAAGTAAATGAGGACTTCCCTGAAATTATAGATTGGATAGAAGCTTTGGACAATAAAAAGGGGCATTTTGGAAAAATTTTAAAAGACGCAGACCTTTTGGAAAATGCTCTGACAGCTAAGGAATATATGGAACAAGGACATAAGGAAGCAAAACAATGGCTGGATAATATTTAAAAAAGGCTTCAGACAAAAACAGGCAAAAAGCTTTTTCAGGAGATTCTTAAAACCTCACCTTACGATTGGTTCAAAAGAGTCCCAACCTAATACTAATACTCCTTTGCTTCTTTTTTAAAAAGTTTTAAATTCAACTCCTGAATTTTCCTTAAATCCGATAAATTAGCTTTTCGAACCAAAAAATTCATCTTACGGTAATTTTAGTAAAATATTTTAAATTTATGTTCAGGTTTAAGCTCAAACAAATTCTTTTCCACTCCAGAATCTTTCCCTTTTTTATTTCACAGTTTTTGAACTCCTGGGCTCCTTGGATAGGGATAATGGTTATTTATTTTAATCGTTATCTTGAGCTTTCCTTTACCCAAATTATGCTTTTGCAAAGCATATTTATGTTCTCAAGCGCAATTTTTGAAATTCCAACAGGAATCCTTGGCGATAAATTTGGCAGGAAGCTCAGCGTTATTGCCTCAAATGTTACTTATACCTTAGGCTTCAGCTTTTACCTTTTTAAACTGCCTTTTGTCTTTTATGCTCTGGGAGAAATCTTGATGGGAATTGGAAGAGCTTTTGGCTCTGGAAGCGAAGAGGCACTCCAGTATGATACTTTCAAAGAGCTAAAAATTGAAAAATACTATCAAAAGTTTGTTTCTCTGCAAAGAAGTGTAATTTTAATCTCCTTTATCTTAAGCGGTTTATTTGCAACTTTTGTTTTAGATAAAGGCCTTTCAATGCGGTTCTTATGGATTACAACCCCTATCAGTTTTCTTTTCTCCACTCTTGTCCTAATTTTTTTTATAAAAGAGCCAAAAGTGAAACTTGAAAAAGAACTTGTGCCAAACTACAAAGAGTACTTAAAATCCGCGCTTGAAACCCTAAGGGAATCAAAAGTTTTAAAAACAATGGTAATAATATCTTTCAGTTTTGGTACTCTTAGATATCTTCTAAACTGGTCCATTCAACCTCTTTTTGCCTATTTTAAAATTCCAGTTAAATACTATACCGCGATAATTTTAACAAGCGTATCTCTCATTTCTCTCGCTGTCCACCAAGTTCTCTTGAAAAAAAAGGAAAATTTGAAATATTTAGCTTTAGTGAAAATTTTACTGGCTGTAAACCTCTTCTTTATCTTAATCCTTCTTCTCCTAAAATTTTTCGCAAATATCCAGCTTCTGCTAATATTGGGCTTTATACTTTATAGATCCCTAACGCAAGAGTTAATGCAAATCGCTCGCAGTTTTTGGCAACCTTTTATTGAAAGTTTTAACCGTGCAACAGTTTTAAGCGGAATTTCTTTTTTAAACACGCTCATTTTTGCACTTGTAAACATCTTTTGGGGAGCTTTGCTTGATTTAAACCTCTATTGGTCAGTGGTTTTAACTTCAATAGTTTTAACTTCTTTTACAGCTCTTTTTGCATATAAATTTAGACGAAGCTGGAAATAGTCCAAAAAAATCCCAAATTTCAAATCAAATCCAAATGCCAAATGTCAAATAGTTAAAAATCTTCAAACTCCAAACACATAATCCTCCCAACCTTCCAACTTTTTAACCTTCAAACCTTCTAACCTTTCAACTTTGCAACCTTCCAACCTTCCTAACTCTCATCCTTTTGTCATTCGAAATTTAGACTTTGACATTTTTTATTTAGTTTTCCCTTTTCCCTTTTCCTTTTCCGCTCCTCTCTTACCTTCCCAACCTCTCGTGTGCTTTTGCCAGGCTTCCTTCTGCTAAAGAGGCTAAAAGCGAGAGCTCGCCTGATAAAACTGCTCCTGCTAAAACTTCTGCTAACTCCTCTGGAGTCTTTGCTCCTATTATTTCAATTGCCTCCTTTTTAACCTTAAGCTTTGTCCCACCGCCAACTACTCCTACCATAACAGCAGGTAAATGAACGGAGAAATACAAATCCTTTCCTCTAACTTCTGCAAAAGTTGTTCCCAAAGAACCTTCTACAGTATGAGCCAAATCTTGTCCTGTAGCTGCAAAAA
>WFWI01000045.1 GCA_015491205.1 Candidatus Microgenomates bacterium
AAGAGCACGACTAAAAACACTTTCCACGCGTTTCCCTTTACAAGCTCCCGGCTTCGCCAAAGGGGTTTTAGCCCTCCCCTTGCCTCAGGCTCGGCCAAAAATACGTAAAGGTACAAAACTCCCCAAATCGACCACAAAATAAACGGAACTGCAAGATAAGGCAAAAGCCCAAGCATAAAGAAAAAGTGCAAGACAAGGAAAATCGCATAAGAGCCAGCCAAAGGCCTGGCCTCAGACAAAGCTTTAAAAGGGCCAATTGGATTTTCATCAATTATCACTTTTGCATAAGATAAAGCAAGCCAAGCCCCAACCCAAATTAAAAATCCAAGGGAAACCAATATGGAAATCACAACCGCCAAAACACCAACGGGCTTTGAAGCTGCAAAATAAACACCAAGGGAAACTCCAAAAAGCACTCCTGCAACTATCATCGCAAGCAGGCTCACGCCAAAAGAAAGAAGCATCATTAAGCCCGCCTTCACCCACCTTTCCTTTACCCTTGCAAAAGCCCTCTCCAAAATTTTATCAAGCTCAAGCGAAGCCATACTTTTACTTTAGCACATAAAAAATTGTTTTGCAAGGGAAAGTAGAAAGTAGTTAGGGGTTGGTAGCTAGTAGCTGGTAGTTGGTAGATGAATTGTTTCTTCTCGCTACTCGCTACTTACTACTATCTACTAACTACTATCTACCATGCTATAATTTTCCTATGCAACAGGTAAAAGACATTCTCAAAAAATTTGACCCCTTAAAGGACAAATATATCTCACGCGAGTTTCAGGCTTATGGGATATATTTGGCTGAAAAGCTTGATGATTACCGCCACAAAAGCCTTTATATCAAGCTTGCCAAATACATTCCCCGTGCCATTCTTGAGAAAGCTCTAAGCTTTGTTCTGGACTCCAATGCCCGCCGCAAAGGCGCCCTTTTTATGTGGAAGTTGAAGGAAATGGGGGCGATTGAGAAGTATTTAAAAAATACTACTCCCCCAAAAACTCGGAAGCGTGCAGCAAAGTAATCCCAATAATCTCCCTCCCCTTTTTTCTCAAAATTACATCATCGCTGTAAATCTCCGCCTCAGTAGCTTTCTCTCCTGGGTTAAAAGATATATACAAAACATCCGCTTCTTTGTCATAATCTACACTAAAAGAGCTTTTACCATATCTTTTTATTACAGAAAATACCCTTGGAAAGTTTGTCTGTATTGCTTCTATTAAAGCTTTCTCCATACCAGCTCCTTTTTCAAAAGATAATTTATATTTTTCGTCTTAAAATACGTAATCACAAATCCATCCTTCTTCTTCAAATCCTCTTTATATACTACCACAAGATAAAATTCTTTTCTACTCTTAACCGCCAACAATTCACCCTTCCTCCCTTTGAAAATATAATCCGGATCAGTGATAATCTCAGATAGATCAAAAATATGCTCCAACATTTCGGGATGATTCTTTAATATATGGCCCAAACGTTAAGCAGTAATCCTAATCTTTATTCCATTTTTAGAAATAATCGACCTCATATTTGTAGTATACTATAATCTTAACCATGAAAAAATGGATAATCTTTTCATTTTTGATCCTCTCCCCTCCCATCCTCCTTTACCTTTTCTCAAAACTCTCTCTTGAAATGTTTATAAGCTTCTCGTCGGTCTTTTTAAAGCTAGTGATTCTTACCTACGCTGTGTGGCTTTCAACTGTGTTTTTTACCATCTTGCTTTCGATCAAAAGAAAACAAAGGCTTCTTTTCTACTCCCTTCTTTTTGCGGCCTTCACAAGCCTGGCCTCCAGCTTATTTTTTGGCCTCCCCTATTCTACTTCCTTAAGCTTTGCCTTGGCCTTTTCCCTTAACACCTTGTATGTTTATTTAAACACAAACAAAAGGCTAAAAATCTTTGCACAGTTCAAGCCAAAGGAAATTTTTGCCCCAATCTTCAAAAACTCTTTTCTCATTTTCACCCTTCTTCTGACCCTCATTAATTTTTTCACGGCCGTAGATTATATAAACAATAAAAGGGAAATTTTAACAACAAGCAGTTTTCTTAAGCTTACAAGACCTTTTCTTCCTGTCATTAACCGCCAGGTCTCAAACCAAGTTGAAGACTTTATAGCCCAAAAATTAGGGAAAGAGGCTGATGTAAAAACGCGACAGCAATTGGCCCAACTTCTGATAAAGGAGCTTTTGGAAGCGATGAGTGAAGGCACAATAAGACAAAAGCTTGGCTTTAGACCTGACGTGATCCCAGCTGATAAAATAAAAGTTTTTCCTGATGGTTCAATAGATATCGAGCCAGCGCTTGTTGAAGCAGCGCCAAAAATTGTAAAGCAGCTCAATGAATTTTTAGGAGAATACAAAGCCTGGTTGCCACTGATTATCTTGGCACTTACTTTTTTCACCCTTTTGCCTGTGATGTGGACCTTTGATCTTCTCTCAATCTTCCTGCTTCCAGCCCTATTTTTTGTTGCCTTCAAACTTTCCCTTGTCCGAAAGGTGAAAGCTGTTGAGGAGGTGGAGAAAGTTGTATAATATTTGGTAGCTGGTAGCTAGTAGTTGGTAGTTGGAACAAAAAGTGCAAAATGAGTAGGGAAACTAGCTACCAGCTACTAGCTACCAACTACCAGCTACCATTTTGGAGGGGTGCCGGAGTGGTTGAAAGTTACGAGACCGGGGGTTCGAATCCCCTTTCCTCCGCAAGATGATCAGAAGGAAGGTTAAAGCTCATCTGCTTATACTATTGCTATCGTTACTATTTATATTATCCATATCTGCATACCTTACTAACCTGCTTTTTAAAACAACCTACAACCTAAAAGCTATAACCTCAAATAGACCTGACTCTGATACACAAAAGGAAGGCAGCTATACATATCTTCTTATAAAACCCAAACAAACCAAAAACCAAAAGTTTGTTAAATCTCGCTTAAAATCATTATCCCCACATATATCCAAACTTGAGCCTTTATTTAGAAACAAATTTTCTTATCTAAATGTATACCTTTTAAAAGTACAGAAAAATAAGAGCGACGCTCTGCTTAAAAAACTACAGAATTTAGAGTGGGTGGAATACGCCTACGAGGATGCAACTTTTACCCTGCTATCTTCCAATGACAGAATTACTCCAAATGATCCATATTACCCCTCTCAATGGCAATACAAAACTGAATTCAATATGGAAAAAGTATGGCAAAAGTCTCCTACACCTGAACAATACACAATTGCAATAATAGACTCAGGCTTGAACATCTACCATGAAGACATAAAAAACAAGCTTTGGGTTAACCAAGGTGAAGTCCCTAACAATAATATAGATGACGACGGAAATGGCTACATAGATGATATATACGGATGGAATTTTTTTAAAGACAACAACAACCTTTTCGATCTCTTAAACCATGGTACTGCAGTAGCAGGAGCAGCCGCAGCAGAATCAAACAATAAAAAGGGGATAACCTCGCCTTCTTGGTACGGAAAAATTATGGGTTTAAACGTAACCTCTTTCTCAACAAAGGGCTATGCTTACAATGTATACCGCGCTCTTGAATATGCATTAAGCTTTCCCGAAGTAAAGGTTATCAATCTAAGCCTTAAAATAAGTCACTTTACTCCTGAACTTAAGGAGATACTTGAGACAACCATAAAAGAAAACAGGGTGCTTATAGTCGCCTCTGCAGGAAACCAAGGATCCTTTACTTTAACTTATCCTATATATCCTGCTATCTTAAACGGCATAATGGCAGTCTCCTCTTATGGCCCAAAAGGATTCTCTTATTTCTCAAATTATGGTCCTCACATTGACGTAGCTGCACCAGGGGAATACATAGTCAGTCCCACAGCTTATGGGGATGATTACTACGCTGAATTCAGAGGAACATCTTTTTCAGCTCCGCTTGTTTCAGGACTAGCCCTCTTTATTTTCAATAAGTACGCTGATCTAAACCTTAAGGCAAATGAAGTAGCTCAAATGATTAAAATTTGGGCAGATTGTCCAGAAAAAGAGTGCCCTAAAGATTCGATAGATTTCAGATACGGCTTTGGAAAAGTAAATCCTACGGCTTCAGTAATAAACAGGTGTGAGGGTGGGCCTTTCTTACGAAGCCAAGCATTTATAGACTCTATTTTTCCTCCTCCTACTGTAATTGACAGCCTTACCCTAAAATCTCAAAAATCCATATCACAAATAATAGTCATAAAAGGAACGGTAAAAAGCAATGTGTTTTTGAGGTACGACTTACAAATAGCTCCAACAACTAACATTACTAAATGGTCTAGAACCGGAATAAAAATCTTCAATCAAGGTAAATTACAAGGAGAAAACGTTCCTCTTGGTATTCTATTTTTGGATTCTTTAAAACCCAACACATACTATACTTTAAGACTAAGAGTTTTTGGAAAAGCCCCGTGCCTGAACAACATTGTAGCTGAGCACTATCTAACCTTCTATGTTCCCAAAATCTATCTTAAAGATAAAAAACGCTGATTTATTCTCACTTTAACTTGATACTTAATACTTGATACTATATAATTCACTTTATGAAACCAGAAAGAACCCTAGTAGTCCTTAAACCTGACGCTGTAAAAAGAGGCCTTATAGGAGAGATTATAACTCGCTTTGAAAGGGTAGGCTTGAAACTCGTTGCCTGCAAAATGCTCCAGGTCTCGCGCGAGCTTGCTGATAAACACTATCCCCTTTCCCGCAGAGAATTTATTGAAGGCATGGGCAAAAAAACGCTTGAAAACTACAAGGATATGGGCGTTGATCCAAAAAAGGAGATGGGGACAGACGACCCCTATGAGATTGGAAAGGTTATAAGAGAATGGTTGGTGGAAATGATAACCTCAGGCCCTGTTCTTGCTATGGTCTGGGAAGGCCCTCATGCAGTTGAGCTTGTGAGAAAAATAACAGGCCACACTCTGCCTTTAAAGGCAGAACCAGGCACAATCCGGGGAGACTTTTCCTTTGACTCCTCCTATCTTGCCAACGCTAAGAAACGCGCAATTAAAAACCTGCTTCATGCTTCAGGTGATCCGGAGGAAGCAGAATACGAAATCAACCTCTGGTTCTCAAAAGACGAAATCCACTCCTACGAAAGGGCGGAGGAAAAAGTGATGGAATAAAAACTCAAATCTCAAATGTCAAAACTCAAAACCACAACTCAAATCTTAAATCTAATTTAGGTTTTAAGTTTTTAGTTGTGGATTTGACATTTGAGTTTTGAGCTTTGAGTTTTTATCATTAGAAGTATGTCAATCCTCAAACTCAAGCGCATAGACAAATCACTCCCCCTCCCCTCCTATCAAACAAAAGGCTCGGTTGGGTTTGACCTTTATGCCAGAGAAACGGTGAAAATAAAGCCTTTTACCCCCACCCTAGTCCCTTTAAACACAATCGCTAAAATCCCAAAAGGCTATATGCTGATTATCGCCTCACGAAGCTCCATTCCTTTAAAAAAAGGCCTTATGCTGGCAAACTCAGTTGGCATAATTGACCAAGACTATTGCGGAGAAAAGGATGAGATTAAAGCATTAGTCTTGAATTTTACAAAAAAAACTGTGGTCGTAAAAAAAGGCGAACGTATAGCTCAAGGGATTTTAGTAAAAATCGCCCGCCCGGAAATAAAAGAGGTTGAAAAAATGGAAAAGAAAAGCCGTGGCGGCTTCGGCTCAACTGGATAGGTCCGATCGGTCCTATCAGTCCAATCAGTCCCATCATGTCCTACCGACAACTAAAAACATACAAAAGCACGACAATCATCTACGATTTTACCGTAGGCTTTTGCAGAAAATATAGTTCCTACTGGTCTACTCTTTACCCAAGACTAAGCGACCAGATGATTGGTGCTGCTCGCTCTGCCAAACAAAATATAGTAGAAGGCTCAAGCGAAAAAACCTCCAAAAAAATGGAGCTTAAACTTTTAGGAGTAGCCAGGGCTTCCTTACAAGAGCTTTTAGAAGATTATGAAGACTTCTTAAGGCAAAACAATTTTAAACAATGGAAGAAAAACTCGCCTGAAGCAGAACAAGTCAGAAAACTCGTCTATAGACCCAATTGGTCCTATAGATCTTACCGTCCCTATCTCTCCAAACCAGATTTAGCTGCCAATGCAATGATTTGCTTAATAAACCAGACAAATTATCTCTTAGACAGACAGATAAATACCCTTCGAGAAAAATTCTTAAGCGAAGGCGGCTGGACAGAACAAATGTTTAAAGAACGCCTAAAACGCAGAAAGAAAAACTCAAAATTGTGATACAATTAAAAATATGTCCAATCAGTCCAATAGGTCCAATCGGTCCGATCAGTCCAATCCCCTCTCCTACTTCTTCACCAATCTTGATGACGATGTTTTCTGTCTTATCAACCTGCCTGAGGTAATAAAAGGCACTCTCTTTTCCCGCTACTCTCGCTCCAGCAAAGATTTAAGAACCCTTTTTAAGAAAGAATTCTTAACCAACCCTGATCTTAAAAACATAATTTCAACTGACGGAAAAGATGTTGAAAAAGTGCTTAATATTGCCAAGGCTGAAGACTTTTACGAAAGAATCCTTGTAGGCTACGGAGACGATTCTGTCGCTGAACTGGGAGGAGCACATATTGCAATCGAAAACATCAGCATGCTGGCAACCAAAAGCATAGAAGAACACAGAATTGGCCTCTCGCCCTTAGAAAAATCCACGCGTTATGTCTATTTTGACAAAAAAATAAACGGAGAGTATCCCTTTTACAAAGACAAAAAAATTCTAAAATCCCGCTTCAAAAAAGAATTTTTAACGACCACGCGTTTTCTATTTGATACTTATTCCAAAATTGTCCATGAAATTCAGCCTGTGCTTAAAAAAATTTTTCCAGGCGATGATTCGAAGGCTTATAAATTCTCAATAAGAGCAAAAGCCTGCGATCTTGCCCGAGGCCTTCTTCCGCTCTCTGCTCTGACAAATATGGGAGTTTATGGAAACGGACGTGCATTTGAGTACCTTATTGCCAACCTCCTTTTTGATCCGTTGGAAGAAGTTATAACGATCGCGCAAAAAATGAACAGGGAGCTTAGAAAAGTAATCCCAGCTTTTATCAAAAGAGCCACTAACGAAAAAGGAGAAGCTTTCAGAGAATACCTTAAAGCAAGAGAGGAA
>WFWI01000046.1 GCA_015491205.1 Candidatus Microgenomates bacterium
AGCTAAAACTTTTCCTTTTTTATTTTTTCTCAAAAATTTTTCTATTTCAGGAATTTCAATGTTTAAATAAAAAACCTTTTCAGGATTTATCTCCATATGCCCATGGTCAGCAAAAAGCACAAAAGCGGTGTTCTCCATAAACCTTTCATACTTTTTCCAAAACAGCTTGTCCATAATTTCCAAAAAAGCAATAATTTCTGCCTCAGATTGAGAAGAGGAAGGCCCGTATTCGTGATTAATGCTATCAATTTTTTCAAAATAGAGGTAAATATATTTTCTTCCTTTAACTGAGCTTAAAATTTCAAACAAGTTTGTTATTGCCTCAGGCAAAGTGGTGTAGGGAATTATGCTATCTACTCCTTTGAAAACAACTTCAGAATAAGGAGAAGGAGTAAATTCTTTAAACCCAAAGGCAAAAGATTTTATTCCAGCTCTGCTTAACCTTTGATAAACTGTTTCAAAAGGAAAAAGCTCCTCAGGCTTTATCCCTTGTTTTTGCAAACCTCCTCTATTTTTCTTGGGTCCAGCAATGGAAAAGAGAAGAGGAGCAATAACTTCATCAATCTTTGGCTCATAAAAAAACCACTCGTGCACTCCATGCTCTCCCACTGGTAAACCTGTATTTATAGTTGTAACATGGGCAGAGGTAGTTGAAGGAAATTGAGAGGTTGCTTTTACAAACTCTCCATATTTTTGAATCTTTTTCAAAAATGGGTGCTCAGAAAAACGGTTTATAAAGCGCCAACCAAAACTATCTATGAATAAAAACACTAAATTTTCCTTTTCAAAAATTTGCTTTTTTGAAAGAGTTAGCCTTAGGGTATCTTTTTCTCGCAATCCAAAAAATACCTCTATAAGTTGAGGTAGATTGGAAAAACAATTACCCCTGTATTTTGGAAAAACCTTTTGATAATCCACAGAGTAAAAATATACCAGAAGTTTAATAGATTAACAACAGATATGTATGACATCTCGGAGGTAGGGAACCCCCCTGCTTTCTGCCACCCCCGGGGTGCACAGATATGTGCACCCCGGGGGTGTACGCACATACGATATCTAAATAAAAACCCCTGCCCTGTAGGGCAGGGGAGGGGTACACTTAGCTTTTTCAACTTTTACTCAACCATTACCTTTTTTACCACCACCTTACCATCTGCAGTCTTTACAGGTGCGTCATCTCCGGGGAACTCATACTCGCCATCTCCATCATCCTTGTGGAGCATTACAAAAACAGTCTCACCCTCCTTTAAAGCTCTTTTTAACATTATACTTACACCTTCCACAGAGCCTTCAACAAGCTCAGAGTTTCCTATAACTGGCCCTGGCTTTCCATCTTTTGCTTCATGCACTACTATATAACCTTTAGAGGAAAGATAGGCCTTGTCAACAACCAGCTCTTTATCTCCAGCTTTAGCCATAACTGACTCTATAGAATCGGCCATTTCTTCCTCTCCCATCATCTCCTCCTCCATATTCTTCTCCATAGCTTGCTCTTTTTCTTCCATCTCTTGGCTCATCTCTTCCTGCATCTGCTCTTGCATCTTATCTGGGCTGGACTGGGGCATCATGCCCTTGTTTAAACTTTTAAAAAGGAGGAAACCTCCCACAATCAAAATTACTGCTCCTAAAGCTAAATATAAAGTTTTTTGGTCTTTCATAGGCTTAAAAATAAAAACTTTTAACTAAAGTTTACTTTTTAAAAACAAGCTTTTCTCCCATCTCCTCCCAAGCTATCATTCCTCCCTGAACGTCATACACATTTTTAAAACCTCTTTCCCTTAGCTTTTTGAAAGCATTTGCGCTCATAGCCCCACTCCTGCAGTAAATTACAATCTTTTGATCCTTTGAAAACATTTGCTCAAACTTGTCTATATCCCTATAATCAATATTGTAATCTGTCCCTTCTATCTCACCCTCATAAGGCACGTGCACATTCACCAAAACAAAATCCTTGTTTTTCAACCACTCTTTAAGTTGCCTTGTGCTAATCAAATAATTTGCTCTTTCGCTAACAGCAGTAGAAGAAGTAGAGGATTTATTTTTATTTGAATTTCTGTTTTTCACATCAAGCCCTAATATAACTGCTAAAACAATAACTATTCCCAAGACTACCAAATTTTTACCCTTCAAAATTTTTCCCATGCTCTTAATACTACTTTATGTAGTATAATTAGTCAAGAGGAATTTTTAGAGTGAAACTATGATAAAAAAAATACTATTTTTTATACTTGGACTATCCTTTCTTACAGGCCTGTTTTTATATTTTAAAAACAAAAATTTAAAAGTAAACCCAGCTAATCAAACTTTACCTCTTCCCAGAAAACTTACAAAAGAAACAGATAAAAATGCTCCTGTACAAAAGACAGCTCCATTTGAGATAGTGGCAGAAAATTTGAAAATCCCTTGGGAAATTGTTTTTTTACCTGATGGAAGAATTTTAGTAACCGAAAGGCCAGGAAGCGTAAAAATTTTGGAAAAAAGGAGAGTAGGGAAGAGCTATAAAATAAAGGAGGTTCTACATTATGGAGAGGGCGGGCTTTTGGGAGCTGCTATTCACCCTGAATTTGAAAAAAACAAGTATGTTTATCTTTACTTTACCTATAAAAAGAACGGAGAAATTTTAAACAAAGTAAACAGGTATAGATTGGAGAAGGATAAGCTTGTATTTGACAAGACGGTTATAGATGGAATTAAAGGAGCAATTTTTCATGATGGTGGAAGAATTGAGTTTGGACCTGATGGCTATCTTTACATTACAACCGGAGACGCCACACAGCCTGAGCTTTCGCAAGACCCTAACAACCTTAATGGAAAAATCTTAAGAATAAAAGATGATGGCTCAATTCCAGAGGATAACCCTTTCAACAACCCTGTATACTCCTATGGCCACAGAAATCCACAGGGACTTGCCTGGGATGAAAACGGACAGCTCTGGATTACAGAACACGGCCCCTCAGGCCTTCAATCAGGCTATGATGAAATAAACAAAATTGTAAAAGGAGGAAACTATGGCTGGCCTGAAATTTTAGGAGGCAAAGAAAAGCCAGGCATGATAAAACCAGTCGTCCACTCAGGGCCAGATGAAACTTGGGCACCAGCAGGCGCTGTTTTTTACAAAGGCTATATGTTTTTCGCAGGTTTGAGAGGGGAGAGCCTTTACAGATTTGACCCAAAAACAAAAAAGGTAAAAGCATTTTTCAAAGGAGAGTTTGGAAGGCTAAGGGCAGTTGTTTTAGGACCAGATAACTACCTTTATATCTCAACCAGCAACACCGACGGCAGGGGAAGACCAAGAAAAGGAGATGATAAGATAATCAAAATAAACCCAGAAGCTTTGGTTTTGGATTGATAAGACAATCTGTTGTGCACCCCGGGGGTGTACGAATTCGTACACCCCCGGGGTGCACATAACATCAAAAAGAAGCCCTACACTCATCCTTTTCCATTATTTTCTTCGAACTCAAATAAATAGAGTAGCTAAGAAAAAAAGCTCCCAAGACTCCAAGCTCCTTTCCAGAAAAAGGCAAAACTCCTAAAAAACCAGCTGTTGTTGAAACACCCAAAACAGAGGATAAGATGACCGACCCACAAGAAGTACACCCAACTCCCAAAACCCCAAGCAAAGCTCCAAAAAAACCTGAGCCCGACTCCTTCTTTAGCCTAACAGCCCTTTTTAAATAAAAGACCAAAAGGCTCAAATTCAAGGCAAACAAAAAGCTCAAAACCAGAACAAGAATCCTTCCAAAAAAAGTAAAATTTGTCTGAAAAGCACCAAGGGAAAAGAAGAAAATCTTAACCTTTGAAGAGAAGCTGTAGGAAGAAAAAAGTGTTTTTGCCAAAAACCCAAGGTTTGGCAAGTAGATTGAAAAAATTAAAAAAACTATGAAGGAAAAAACAAAAAGAACAAAATACCCCCGCCTTTTTAAAACTTGTATGCTTGCAGTATAAACAACTTTCATTTTTTCCTGCCTGATAATTTTTTCTCAAGCTCTGCCTTTATAACCTCTTCAAAAACCTCCTTTGGCTGAACACCTGCAAGCTTTTGCTCGCCAATCACAAAGCCTGGAGTGCCAACTATACCAAAAAGTATCCCTTCTGCCTTGTCATCATCCTGCTCTTTCTGGTATTTTACCCTGTTTTTGCGAGCATATTGGTCTATTTTCTTAGCATCCATCTTTCCCTTAAACTCCTCCCTTATCATTTTCAAGACTGACTCATAATTTCCAAAACCTGTGTTCTCGCCATCTTGCTTTTCATACATTTTTTGGTGGAATTCAAAATAATACTGGGGATAAAGCTCATAAACCGCCTTTCCAATCCAACCAGCTTCCTGCGAGTCCTGGCCTAAAAACTGAAAATCTTTAAAAACTATTTTCATTTTTCCTGTCTTAACATATTTTTCAATAAGCTCTGGCATAATCTTAAGCTCAAAATATCTGCACAAAGGACACTGATAATCAAACCAATAAACAAAGGTCAAAGGAGCAGACTCTTTTCCTAAAACAGGGTCAAAGGTTGTATCTACATCTTCTGCTTTGTTTCCTTTTTTCTGAATCCCTCTTATTGGAACTGATGGAAAAACTCCCCTTCCTGCAAGCTCAGGCGGTGGGGTAGGGGAGAGGGGAATGGCTTTTTTGGCAAAAAAATTATTTTTCTTTACAAAATATAATCCTCCCAAAATCAGAAAAATTACAAGGTAATAGGCTAAAATCTTCTTGTTTAAAAAGCTCTTAAACATTATCAACCGCCTTTTTCAACTTCTCCTCAGCCTTTTCTGCTACCTCAGAAAGCTCAGGATTTTCAACAATAGAAAGCGCTTTACTTGGCAAAAGCGCTGAAACAAAAACCTCGCCCTCTTTTTCATAAACTATTACATTGCAAGGGAGTAAAAGCCCAATCTCATGCTCTGTCTGAAGCGCTTTGTAAGCCAGAGGAGGGTTGCAAGCGCCTAAAATGAGGTAGTTTTCAAAATCAACTCCTAACTTCTTTTTTAAAGTCGCTTTAACATCAATCTCTGTTAAAATGCCAAAGCCTTGCTCTTTTAAAGTTTCCTTAATTTTCTCAACAGCTTGTTGGAAAGAAAGGTTTGTTTTTTTTGTATATCCGTACATAGTATTTTCAAGAAAACTTTTAACTTAAAAACTGATAATAATTTAAATGTACTACAAATTGTAGTATTTTGCAAGGGAAAAAGGTAAGTACACCCCCGGGGTGCACATA
>WFWI01000047.1 GCA_015491205.1 Candidatus Microgenomates bacterium
GATGTGTATAAGAGACAGTCAAATAACTTTTGTTGAGGCAACACTAGGGTTGCGGATCCTTTCTCTCTTGGCCTCGTTTGGCACGACTTACTATCTTCTTAAGATTGGGAAGATTTTTTTTAAAAAGGAAGATCTTTATTGGTTTGCTTTTCTTTCAATTTTTCCACCTTTTTTTATCCAATTTGCGCATTTTGGGACAACAGAGAGTCTTTTGATGCTTTCCTTTACTGCTCTAGTCTTTTATTCTTTAAGAATTTTTGAGAAGGGAAAAAATCTTCCTTTGTTTAAGATTTCTTTTTTTTTAGGCCTTGGGATAGCTACTAAAATTACAGCTGCAAGTTTTATTTTTATTCCAGCTTTAGCTTTTATTTTGTCCAAAAGGTTTAAGTTAACTGAAGTGTTTTATTCAACTGCCTTGGTTTTGGCCCAAAGCGTTTTTATCAGTTTTGTTCTTTCACCCTACAACTTTTTGGCTTATAAGGAGCTTTTTTACTCGCTTTCTTACGAGGTGCCAGTGGCAAGCGGGAAAATCAAAGTTTTTTACACCCGGCAGTTTGAGGATAGCCTACCTGTGGTTTTTCAAATTTTGAATATTCTTCCTTACTCATTGGGGATTATTGCAACAATCCTTTTGCTTGGAGCGCTGCTTTTTTTGAAGAATGAAAGGAGGGTTTTATTTTTAAAATTGTCCTTTGTTATCTTCTTCTTATCCCAGGCATTTTTATACACAAAATGGACGCGGTTTTTAGCGCCAATTTTCCCACTTGGTTTTTTGCTTTCGTTTTTAGCTTTACAAAAGATTAGAAATCGGCTAATTTTTCTTGTTGCTTCGATTTTAATTATTCTGCAAGGTCTTGCGTTTTTTGGAGTATATCTAAAAGAAGACCCGCGTTTTACAGCCTCGCGGTGGATGATAGAAAACATTCCTTCAAATGCAACAATTCTTTCTGAGACCGCAAATGTGGTTGATCTTCCTGTTTTTAGAACCTCTTATTTTTATAATCCTTATTATAGGTACTATTCCTTTGATTTTTATAATTTAGATCAGGATGAAACTTTAAAGAAGCAGCTTAAAAGCATACTCTCGCAAACTGATTATATAATTGTGCCTTCGCGCCGAGTTTTTTTAAATCACACCTGTTTTTACCCAGCAAAAAATTTTTTTGAAAGAGTTCAGCATAAAATTTCTCTTTTAGGATTTAAACCTGGAGTTTGTGAAAAGCGTCAGGCGCAGTATCCTTTGGTTAACGAGTATTACAAAAAGCTTTTTGATGGATCTTTGGGTTTTAAGTTAGTAGCTGAATTTGAAAACTACCCGAAGTTTTTGTTTTTTAAATTTCCTGATGAACTGGCTGAAGAGACTTTTAGTGTATTTGATCATCCGGTAGTGAGGGTATATAAAAAAAGCGCAAAACTCAAAGCGCAAAAGGCAAAGCTACAACTTAAAACTCAAAGCTTTTAGCTTTGCGCTGTAGTTTTGCGCTTTGCGTTTTACGCTTTTCGCTTTTGTTATAATTTTCTCATGAAGCAGTTTTTCGCTTGGCCCGTTTTATACTACCTCCGGTTCTTTGCAAAGTTTGCCCTTTTTTTCTGGAGGCCTAAGGTTATTGGCATAACCGGGTCGGTTGGAAAGTCTTCTTGTCGCAATGCGGTTTATGCAGTTTTAAAATCTGAATTTGGCGAGAGGGTTAAAGTTATAGAAAAAGGTAATTCAGAAACTGGCATACCACTTGGAATTTTAGGACTTAAAATTGAGGATTATTCTCTAAGAGGTTGGTTAAGTGTCTTGCTAAAAGTTCCTTTTGAAATTTTTTATCTTAAAGGTACAGAGTATTTGGTGATTGAGATGGGGGTGGATGAGCCAGATCCTCCAAAAAATATGGGTTATCTTTTGACAATAGTAAAGCCTGAGATTGCGGTTTTTCTAAATGTTCACCCTGTTCATAGCCAGCAGTTTGGAAAGGTTGGAAAAACAAGGGAGGAGATTTTAAGGGCAATAGCGAGGGAGAAAGGGAGGATAATTACGGAGTCAGGGTGTGAAGTTGGGATTTATAATCATGAAAATAAATGGGTAAGAGAAATAGCGCAAAGTACAAAGCGAAAAGCGAAAAAGTTGTATTCTTTTGGGACTTGTGAGAGGGATTTTGTGAGGTTTAAGGGATGGAGGGTTTCGTTAAAAGGTAGTGTTTTTGAATTCGAAATTTGCAAAAAACGTACACCCCCGGGGTGCACAGATTCGTACACCCCCGGGGTGTACAGTATGAGACTTGAATTCAAAAACTTTTTGCTTCCAAAGGTTTATTTTGAAACCCTCTCTCCTGCTATTATTATTGGCAGAATTTTGGGAATGGGCTTTGATAGGATAAAACGAGCTTTAGAAAAAGATTTCAAGCTTCCTCCTTCTCGCGCAAGTATTTTCAAAGGTATAAATGACTCAATCATTATTGATTCAACTTATAATGCTTCTTACTCCTCTACCTCAAGCCTTTTAAATACAGCTTATAAGCTTGCTAAAAAGGAGGGAAAGGAGCTTGTTTTTCTTTTTGGAGATATGAGGGAGCTTGGGAGCTTGGCGAGGCAGGAGCATGAGAAAATTGCAAAAGAGGCAGTTGAAAAAGCTCAATACCTTTATTTGGTTGGCGAGCTGACAAGAAAATATGTTTTGCCCATTGCGAAAGATTCTAAAAAGTTAAAAGAAGTTAAGCACTTTAAAAACTCTTTTTCCGCTGGAGATTATCTTAAAAAAAATTTACCAAAGGGATGCATTCTTCTTGCTAAAGGCTCGCAAAATACTATTTTTTTAGAAGAAGCAATAAAGCCACTTTTAAAGAATCCAAAAGACGCGGAGTCTTTGTGTAGGCAGAGTGAGTATTGGAT
>WFWI01000048.1 GCA_015491205.1 Candidatus Microgenomates bacterium
AAAAATAGCATACATAGCTTTTGTTTCTTTGTTTTTATTGAATATAGGGATATATGTAAAATCATTAAAACTATCTTCACAGATAACACAATTGGAAAAAGATATAGCTGCTTTACAGATAGAAGTAGGAAAGTTGCAAGAAGAGGTATTACTTAAGGAATCTTTAGATAGAGTTGCTTCTCGGGCAGCACAGCTTGGGTTTGAAAGCGTAGAAAATGTATTGCGTATTGATGTCTCTAAAGTTGCTTTTAAGGAATGAGGCTTTATTATGAAGTGGAAAGTAAGATTAGTGTTTTTTGCATTTACTATTTGGTTTATTTTAATAATCGCTAAGTCATTTTACTATCAAGTGGTTCAAGGCTCCTATTCTTCGCCTTTTGTGTTTACGAAAAAACAACTTCCTGAACGAGGAGTCATTTACGACAGAAAAGGAGAAATATTGGCGGAAAATCGGAGAGTTTTTAGATTATATATTGATAAGAAAAAATTTAATGGAGACAGAGAAGAAATGGAAACCTTGTCTAAGATGCTGAAAATTGATATATCAAGCGTGGAAGCAAAGCTTGATAGGAAGGGAGTTTGGATATCCCTTGCAAAAGAGATCTCTTTAGGAAAGAAGGAGGCATTAGAAAGTTCTGGGATTAAGGGGCTCGTGTTCGAGGAAGAGTTTAAGAGGGTTTATCCAGAAAGTTCTCTTTCTGCTCATGTTTTAGGTTTTGTTGGAAAGAATAGACTGGGAGATTCAGTTGGTTACTTTGGAGTGGAGGGCTATTATGATAAAAGTCTTCAGGGGTTGTCTGGGATTGTTAAAAGTCAAAGGGGTGGAGGAGGCTTGCCTGTATTGTTTGGAGTACAAAGCGTGATCGAGGCTGAAAAAGGAGTTGATTTGTATCTTACAATTGAAAAGGGAGTGCAGAGGATAGTTAAAGAAAGGTTGAAAGAAGGAATAGAGATGTATGGCGCCAAGCTGGGATGTATTATAGTAGTTGATCCCAAAACCCTTGAGGTTTTAGCCCTTTCTTGTTTGCCTGATTATGATCCAAATTATTATTACAAGTATCCAAAGGAATATTTTGTTAATTACGCTATTTCCAATGCTTACGAACCAGGTTCAATTTTTAAGCCTCTTATAGTTGCTGCAGCTTTGGAAGAAGGTGTGATAAGGCCTGATGATAAAGTCGATGAATCTGGTCCTGTAAGAGTAGGAGATGCTGAAATTAATACTTGGGATAACAAGTATGAGGGTGAGATTACCATTACTAGGGTTTTAGAACGATCATCAAATGTTGGTATGGTAAGAATAGGAGAAAAGCTTGGAAAGGAAAAGATTTGGAAGTATTTGGAAAAGTATGGTTTTTTTGAAAAGACGGGTATAGACTTGCAGGGAGAGGCAGGAAGTATAATAAAGCCAAAGAGAAACTGGTATCCAATCGATTATGCCACTGTTACATTTGGACAGGGGATTGCTGTTACTCCTATTCAAATGGTGCGAGCTTTTGCCTCACTAGTTAACGGGGGAGAGTTATTAACACCTTATGTGGTTTATAAAATAGATGATGGCTCTCCACAAACTATAAGGAGAAAAGTTGATGGCAGGGTAATTTCAGAAAAGACTTCCAAACAGATAAGATACATGTTAGTAAAAGCAGTTGAAAAGGGTTTGGTTAAATGGCGAAGACCAGAGGGTTATGCTATTGGAGGAAAAACAGGCACAGCTCAAATTCCTATAAAAGGACGGTATGATCCTGAAAAAACTTTAGCTTCGTTTATTGGTTTTTTTCCAGCTGAAAACCCAAGGGTTCTAGCTATGGTAATGTTAAAAGAACCTGAAGCTTCTCCTTGGGGATCAGAGACGGCGGCTCCTATTTTCTTTAAATTGGTTAAAGATCTTATAGTTTATTATAATATCCTACCAGAATGAAGGGTTTAAAGCGGAAATTAAAGAACTTACTTCACTTTGTAGAAGCTTTTGTATTTGCAGCTTTTTATGGTTTTCCTGCTAGAAAGCTTAGGGTAATTGGAGTAACTGGCACTGATGGAAAGACTACAACAACCACTTTGATTTATCAAGGATTAAAGAAAGCAGGTAAAAGGGTTAGCATGATAAGCTCAGTATATGCAAAAATAGGGGATAAGATTTATGAGACAGGTCTTCATACTACAACTCCTGCTGCAAGAGATTTACAAAGATATTTATATTTAGCTGCAAAAAATGGAGAGAAATATATGGTTCTTGAGGTAACAGCTCACGGCCTTGATCAACATAGGGTAGACTTTATTAATTTCGATATAGGAGTTTTAACCAACATTACTCCTGAGCATATTCTTTCAAAAGATAAGGAAGCTGATTATTTTGGGAGTTTTGAAAAATATATGGCAGCAAAACTAAAGCTGCTTTTAAGGTCAAAAAAGGTTGTTGTGAACAAAGATGCAGAAGTTTATCCTGAGCTTAAAAAAACTTTAGAAGGCAAAGAGGTTTACACTTATGGAAAAACTAAGGCAGACTTTACTCTTGATTTAAATGATTTAAAAAAAATTAAAAAGCACCCCTTGCCAGACTTTTTAAAGGAAAACTTTTTAGCAGCCTATGCTGCTTTAAAGCTACTTGGAGTAGAGAATAAAGTTATCTTTAAAGCTTTATCTGAGTTTAAGCTGCCTCCTGGCAGGTTGGAGGTGGTTTATTCGAAGGATTTTACAGTAATAATTGATTTTGCCCATACAATTAATTCTTTTAGAAAAGTCCTTCCGTTTATTAAAAAAACTTATGTGAAAAAAGGTGGAAGGCTTATTCATGTTTTTGGAGTAGCAGGAGAGAGGGATTTTACAAAAAGGAAAGCTATGGGAGAGGCCTCAGGCGAGGCAGCAGACGTGGTTATTTTGACAGAAGAGGATTATAGAACCGAGGATCCAGTAAAAATAGCTCAAGAGGTAGCAGCAGGACTTATTGAAAAAGGTTTTAAAGAAGCAAAAAAAATGTCTGAGATTGAAAGGAAAGGAAAGTTTTATCATATAGAGGTTGACAGGTTTAGAGCTCTTGAGAAAGCTGTTTCTTTAGCAAAAAAAGGAGATGTTGTTTTGGCAACAGGCAAGGGTCATGAGAAGAGCTTAGCCAGGGGCAAAAAAGAATATCCTTGGGGTGAGAAGGAGGCTATTCTAAAAATTTTAAAGAAACTCCAATATGTTTAAATTAAACGACAGTCTATATTTCACGTCCGATATTTTTCAAGAAAATATTCTCAATTTTTTTGGCACTAAAAAGCTCAGTTTTGATAAAATTGATCAAAAAATTTTTTTAACGATAAAAAAAGAATTCTCGTTTGTAAAGCAACTTTTTCTTGTAAAACAGATTCATAGTAGTAGAGTAATAGTTCCATCGGCCAAACTTTATTCTAATACCCTCATTAGAGTTGGTAAGGGTGATGGTATAGTAACTGACCGCTCCAATGTCGCAATAGCTGTTTTTACAGGAGATTGTCTACCGGTTATTTTGTCGGATGGAAATGTGATAGGAATATATCATGCTGGCTGGAAGGGAAGCTTGGAAAATATTGCAAAAGTGGCTGTTGAGGCAATGAGCCGGTTTGGCGCCAGAGTTTCAGAGATAAAAGTAGCTCTGGGACCTTCCATTGGAGCTTGTTGTTATTCAGTTGACCAGGAAAGGGCTAGGATGTTTGCGAGGGCTTATCCGCAGTGGAAGGAGAAAATTTTGACTTTTTTTGGAGAAAAAATTTTTCTTAATTTTCCCTTGTTGAACTATCTTCAGCTCATTGAGGTTGGGGTTAAGAAGGAGAATGTTGATTATATTCCCTTTTGCACTTATTGTGATGAAAGGTTTTTCTCTTTTCGTAGGGATAAAAAGCTTGAGAAGGAGATGATAAGTTTTGTTGTTAAAAAGGAATGAGAATCCATTTTGTGGGAATAAAAGGGGTTGGAATGGGAAATTTAGCTATTTTTTTAAAACTTATGGGAGAGGAAGTGCAGGGAAGTGATGTTAAGGGTAAGTTTCCAACCGATCCCTTGCTTGCCAAGTACGGGATAAAAGTTTTCGAAGAGTTTTCAAAGGAGAATTTAAGAGGGGTTGATAAGGTCATCTTTACAGGCGCTCATCAAGGTGTAAGAAATCCAGAAGTTGTCTGGGCAAAAAAGCAGGGAATTCCTGTTTTTCATTTTAGCGAATTTATAGGCAGGGAAGTTTTGCCTGAGTTTAAAATCAAAGTTGCTGTTGCAGGAACACATGGAAAGACAACAACTTCTTCCCTAGTTGTCTGGAGTTTATTAAAGCTTAATAAGCCTTTAGGTTATCTTGTTGGAGCGCCGTTTTTTAACAAAACAATAGAGGGAGTAGGATTTACAGGAAAGGAAGTTTTTGTATTAGAGGCAGATGAGTATGCAAAGTCTTCACCAGTTGATACAACTCCCAAATTTTTTGAATATAAAAATTTAGATTACATCTTGCTTCCGACTTTGGACTTTGATCACCCTGATGTTTACAAAGATGAGAGGGCAACTATTTTGGCTTTTGAAAAGTTTTTGACTTTGAACCCAAACGCTATAGTAATTTATAATCTTGAGGATCCAAACTTAGCTGAGTTAATGGGCAGGATTAAAAACAAAAAGTTTTCTTATGGAAGAGGTGATCGGGCGGATGTTAGGATTGGAGGAGTAGAGTTTTCTCCGAAGTTAACAAAATTTAGCTTGCATCTTTTTGGGAACAGAGTTAGCTTTGAGATTGAGCTTTTTGGCTATCACAACGTTTTAAACTCCACAGCGGTTATTACCCTTCTTTATCTTTTGAACAACAGGCTGGAGGAGATAGGAGAGGCATTAAAGGGTTTTTCTGGCGCTGACCGTAGGCTTGAGTTTAAGGGAAGGCTTAAGGATAAGTTAGTTTTTGACGATTATGCACATCATCCCACGGAGATAAAGGCAACAATGGATGCTTTAAGAAAAGCCTTTCCAGAGAAAAAGATTTTGCTTATTTTTCAACCTCATACCTTTTCTCGCACCTTTGCTTTGAAAGAAAAATTTATTTTAGCTTTGCAAGAGGCTGATAGAATAATCCTTTTGCCTATTTTTCCTTCAGCTCGTGAAAAACCTCAGGAGTTTAACATTAGTTCCAAACAACTGGTGGAAATGTTGGTTAAAAAGGGCAAAAAAGCAAAACTAGCCAATAGTTTTGAGGAAGCAGCCAAGATCGCAAAGGAGAGCCAAGATATTGATATAATTTTAACTGCAGGAGCAGGCGATGTTTACAAATGTTTAAATTACTTTAATGGTTGAGGTTGAGCTCTTAAAAAGGATTTTAGG
>WFWI01000049.1 GCA_015491205.1 Candidatus Microgenomates bacterium
CTTGTTTGCTACCATTTTCTAAAAGATATTTTTCTTCATCAGAGTGAAGTTTGGCTCCATAAACCATAAGTTTCTTTTCAATATCAACAACTGCTTTTACTAAATTTCCATACATCTTTTGGGAAATTTCTTTTAATTCTTTCAAAGGTACTTTTTTTTCTTCAGAGGCTATTTTCATATTTTTATTTTACCATTTAATGTTTGCGCCAGCCAATATCGTGCAAGTAAGCTGCCATTATTAAAAGGGGTAAATCATCACATTAATATTTGCTTTATATGCATATTGGTTTTATGGATCCAGAAGGAAGTGGAATAAACTTTTATCTAAGCTTTTGATCATGATATTTTCGGCATATGGTTCTTTGTTTTAGGTAATCATTTTAAGTGATGCCCATCTTGTTATCTTATCAAAAACGAGATAGATGGTTGGTTAATATTTAAGTGCTTTTCCTTTTTATTCCCTACAAATAATTCTATTTTTCAATTATTGTTTTAAAAGAGTTTCGAAGAATTCTCTGTCGAATTTTTTGTATAAGGGATAAAAGAGTTTGTTTTTATGCTTATTTAGTTGCATGAGTAATTTTTATAATCAATATTGTACTATAACCTTATTAGCTTGTTTAGCCATTTCTCTTTTCCCTCCTTCCTTCTCCACCACAAATCTTCCCAGATATAGTGAACTGCGAGTTGTTGATAGGGTTTGTATCTTTCAAAATAATTAAGCAGTCTTTTCACCGGAACGGGATTATTGGGATCTTGGTTGAAGAACAGCTTGGAATAAATTTTCTGTTCCCAAGGAGAAATATGGTCAAAAAAATCATAGTGATGAAAGACATCAAAAAGCAGATACCAGACCGTCGCTGGCCCAACCCCATAAAGTTTCAAAAGTTCTTTTCTCTGAGTTTCTCGATCTTTTTGCCGCAGAGTAAGTTCATCAATTTCACCTTTGGCAAATTGTTCATCAATCTTTTTAATAAACTTGGCCCGATAGCCAAGCTTTAATTCTCGCAATTTTTCTTCTGGGACTTTTATCAACCCGCCCGGTTTCCAAAAACACCACAGCTTCTTACCATCAAACTCCAAAAGCTTGCCAAAGTTTTCAAACAAAGCTTGCAACATATTAACAGACCTTTTAACTGTAGCGTTTTGCAAAACAATTCCAATAATCAAGTACTCATACAAAGAATTCGGGTGCCCTGGCCTCATACCACGCCACCTTTTAATCACTGTCCCCAAAACTTTATCCTTTGAAAAAAGCCTGTAAAACTCGCCTAGGTCAAGCTCCAAGTTATAGCGATACTTCACTTCTTTGACAAAGGAGTTGACAAAATCTTCACTTAAAGGCTGGCCTGAAAAGATTGTTAACTTGATTTTGGGATTTTCTACAGTTCCTTGACTTTCAAATTTTACTCCCACCTGTTTGCCTTGCCAATAAAACGTCTGCCATTTTATACCCGGCTGCCAATCGCTGTCTTTTGAAGGAAAATGGTCAGGTTTGTGAAAGATAGAGTCAAAGTGAAAAGGAGGGGTGGGAGAGATTGAAATAGCTGTCTTATAAGTCAACTTCATAATGATATATTTTATAGTAAATTTTACTAAAACAAATCGATTACGCCTAGGCTAGTTCGGATTTCTTTCAGAATATCCTTAATCTTGCATTTTGTTTAACATTTTTACTGAAATGATATGCATTTTGGTAAATTGATTTGACAAAATGTAGGGAGTCAAAAACTTCGGCTGTTCCGCTCTATGTTTTTGGACTGTTGTATTGATGAAGGCTTTTGCAAAAAGCCGATTTTATCATTCCTGGTCACGGAAAAATGTTTAAAGCTCCAAAGCTTTAAGTTTTATTTTCTCTTTATTACCCTTTCCAAATAAGGCTCCACGGTTTGAGTAAATTCTTTACCTCCCCTACCCCTGTCCAATAGGCAGCTTAAAGGTACATTAAACATGGCTCGAAAACTGTTATCAAAATTGTATTCTCAAAAAACGGCTTTTTGATTTTTTAGCAATACTGGCTAATTACCAATCTTTCGGCATGAGCCGTGGCATCGTTGTTCATAGCAACTAAACTAGGAGAGGATGTCAAAAGCTTGTGGGTTTTGCTATCAATCAATACCGCCCCATTAGGAAGATGCCCCTTTTTGCCGGAAACAATCACTAGTTGTTTAAGTTCTTCTATGATCTTTTTTGAAAGCTTCATTGGTTTTATTTTACTAATTTTCTTGGTAGGAAAACGATAAAACAGTTGTTAAAATTTTTCTAAAGTTTGTTGTTATTCGATTAGCCACGGCTCAATTAGTTTAAATTCTTTTTTGGTTGGATCAATCTCGGCTTTAATTCCTAGAGGAAGAACAAATTGAGGATCTGTATGTCCAAAATCAACATTAGTAAGAATTGGAAGATCTGGTCTTGAAAATTCTTCTGCTACGA
>WFWI01000050.1 GCA_015491205.1 Candidatus Microgenomates bacterium
CAAAAAGCCTATGTTAACAGCCAACTTCACATCAGCAAAGCCTATCCCCTTGCCCTGGGTTAAATAAAAAATTGAGGCAACAGGAAGCGCTACAAAAAAGCCCTTAAAAAGGCTAAGCCCAAAAGTTTCAAGCGAGCAAAAAAATAAGTTCTTCTGGCAATCAAGCAAGTACAAAAAGGAGGCAAAAAACAAAACAACCTGCAACTCATCCGGAATAATCATATATTTTGCGTCAGTAAAAAATATTGCTATTAGTGTAAAAACAACCAAGGATAAAACTATTCTGTCAATCAGCGGCTCGTTTCTAAAATAGAAGAAAATTACTGGGAGTGAAACTGCTGAAACAATCTCCACCAAAGGATAAAAAAATGACAAAGGCTTTTTGCAGCAACGGCTTTTTCCTTTAAGGTAAAAAAAAGAAAAGATTGGCACAAGATCAACAAACGAAAGCTTTCTGCCGCAATGATCGCAAACTGATCTTCCAGTTAAAGGCTTTCCAAAGGGGAGTCTGTCAATTACAACGTTCAAAAACGATCCTATAGCTGCTCCAATTATAAAAAGATAAAGATAAAAAAACACCTTTTCTTTCAAAAGAACTTAAAACTCTCAAACGGTGAAATTACTGCAATATTAAGCTTATCCTTGCTAAAAATTCGCTTGAAAACCTTTGTTACCTTATCTTTTTCAACCCTATCTATCTTTTCAACCACATCCTTTGGCCTTATTACCTTTCCAAAAAACATAAACTTCCTTCCAAGGCTGGAGGCTAAGTTATAGCTATCCTCCAAAGATAAAAGATAACCACCTTTGATATACTCCTTGGCCCGCGCAAGCTCTTTGTCAGAAAAATCACCGTTCGCAATTTTTTCATATTCGGAAACTATTATTTTCACTGCTTCCTCAACGTTTTGCTTTGAAGTAACTATTCCAGCCCGAGAATAGAAAAGCCCTGTTTCCTCGTAAAAGGAGGCTGAGGTGGAGACATAATAGCACCAGCCACGCCTTTCCCTCAGCTGCCAAAAAAGCCGCGAGGCCATCCCGCCGCCCAAGATTGCCTCAGCCACAGATAAAGCATAACGCTCTTCATCAAACATTGAAATCCCTTCCATCCCTACAACAAGATGGGCTTGCTGGACGTCTTTTTTTATAATCTTAACGTTAGTGTTTTTTTGCTTGCTCGCAAACTTCCTAAACGTCCGATCTACATCCTTTTTCCTCCAGCCAGAAAACTTTTCCTCAACTATACTTTCAACCTCTCCACCCAACCCTCCTGCCAAAACAAGCCAGGCATTTGAAGGGCCGTAAAGCTTTTCCAAATAAGATATAAAGTCCTCGCGCTTAAACCTTAAAATATTTTCTTTAGGGCCTAAGATAGGCCTTCCTAAAGGATGGTCTCCATAAACGAGCCTCACAAACTCGCGGATAACTTTGTATTGAGGAAGGTCCTCATACATATTTATCTCCTCTATAATAACCTGCCTTTCCCTCTCAATCTCCTCCTCCTTCAAAAGCGGGTTTTGAACCATATCGGACAAAACATCCAAAACAAGGGAAAGATATTTAGAAGGAGCTTTTACCCAATAGCCTGTGTGGGTCCTGTCAGTGAAGGCATTAAACTCCCCGCCTACTCCTTCTATAGCTGCTGACAAAAGCCTGGCATCAGGATATTTTTTGGAGCCTTTAAAGGCCATGTGCTCAAAAAAATGAGCAATGCCATTTTCTCTTTTTGTCTCATAACGCGAGCCGGCCCGCACCAAAAGAAGGGCTGTAAAGGTTGGAAAAGGGCCGGTCTCAACAAGAAGCACTTTAAGCCCGTTTTCTAAAGTGTAATTCTTTATCTTCAAGCTTCTCATGATTGAACTACAAAGTTTAGAATCTTGCCTTTAACGTAAACAACTTTGTAAGGACGATCTGAAATGTATTTTTTAACCTTATCCAAGGAAAGAGCTTTTTCAACAACCCTCTCTTCCTCCAGCTCATCTGCTGAAACCCTTAAAGTAGCTCTGAGCCTTCCATTAATCTGAACTGGAATGGTTATAACTTCCTCTTTTAAAAACTCCTTTTTAATGCTCGGCCAAGAGCTTAAATGAATGGAAGTCTTTTCCTTAAAAACCTCGCGCCAGATCTCTTCAGTTAAAAAGGGTGCAAAGGGAGCTAAAATCTGCAAAAACTTTTTGGCGTCATCAACATGAAGCCTCCTGGGTTTTTCTGAAGCGTTTTTCTCCGTCCAAAAGTTTAAAAACTCCATCATTGCAGCAATTGCGGTGTTAAATTTAACGTCAGTTATATAACGGGAGACTTTATCAATAGTCTTGTGGAGCTTCGCAACAGCCTCTTTATCCTCTTCTTCTTGCCTTTCTGTTAAATTATCAGACGAGTTAAAAGTTTGCCAAACGCGATTCAAAAAGCGTGATACACCGCGCAAAGCAGCAGTTGACCAGGCTATTTCCTGATCAAAGGGTGCCATAAACATTTCATAGACCCGCAAAGAATCAGCTCCAAACTCAGCTACTACATCATCAGGGTTTATAACATTACCAAGGGACTTGCTCATCTTTCTTCCATCCTCAGCCAAAACCATCCCAACGTTCCTCAACCTAAAGAACGGTTCTCTTACCGGTACAAGGCCAAGGTCATAAAGAGCGTGCATCCAAAAGCGGGAGTATAAAAGGTGAAGCACTGCATGCTCAGCCCCTCCCAAATACCAATCCACCGGCATCCAAACCCTCAAATTCTTCATCTCAGATTGCCAAACCTCTTCCAACTTTGAACTTTTAACTTTGAACTTTGAACTTTGCGCGAAGCGCAAAAAGTACCAACAGCTTCCTGCCCAATTGGGCATTGTATCTGTCTCGCGCTTAGCTTTCCCGCCGCAAACAGGACATTTTGTCTCAACCCAATCTTTTAAAGCTGCCAAAGGAGACTCTCCTGTGCCCGTAGGCTCATATTTTTCAACCTCAGGCAATTTTAAAGGCAGCTGCTCATCTTTTAAAGGAAACCAACCATAAAGATCCTCCTTCACTTCCTTAATTCTTCTTGATATATTTTTATATACTTCAGGCATATTGTGTTCTATTTCTCTAAGCCATTCTTTTCCCTCCTTCAAATCCCAAAAAGAAATCTTCTTCTCAGCACAAGAGCTGCAGTAAACCATAGGAATAGGCTCTCCCCAATAGCGCTGCCTTGAAAAAATCCAATCCCGCAGCTTATACTGAGTTTTGCGCCTTCCCAAGCTCCTTTCTTCAAGATATTTTGTTATTTTCTCTATTGCTTCTTTCGACCTTAACCCTGAAAACTCCCCCGAATTTACAAGCACCCCATACTCTACAAACGCCTCCTCCAACTTTGCGCTTTGAGCTTTACGCTTTGCGCTTTCTTCCGGCACTATTACTACTTTTATCGGAATCCCATACTTTTTCGCAAACTCAAAGTCCCTTTCATCATGCGCTGGCACAAGCATCACAGCTCCCTCTCCATAAAAGCCCAAAACATAATCTGCAATCCAGATCGGAATTTTCTCGCCCGTTAAAGGATGCTTGGCATAAAGGCCAGTGAAAACGCCAGTCTTTTCCTTTGAAAGATCAGTGCGCACCAAATCAAGCTTTTTTTTCGCTTCCTCAACATATTTTTTTATCTCCACACGCTTTTCCTCTGTTAAGATTTTGGATTTAGGATTTAAGATTTCAGATACTAATGGGTGTTCTGGAGCCAAAACCAAAGCTGTCACCCCAAAAACCGTATCCACTCTTGTAGTAAAGACCTTTATCTCTCTCGTTTGGAGCTTGGGATTTGGAATTTGGAATTTAACTTCCGTTCCTTCCGACTTCCCTATCCAATTCTCCTGCATCTTTTTTATTCCCTCTGGCCAATCCAAGGGTGGCAAAGTCTCAAGCAGGCTTTCCGCATAATCTGTGATTTTAAAAAGCCATTGCGGAAGGAGCTTTCGGATTATAGGCTTGCCACAGCGCTCGTGAGTGCCATTTTCTAGGACCTCCTCCTCTGCAAGCCCAGTCTTGCAAGAAGGGCAAAAATAAACAGGCATCTCCCTCTTGTACAAAAGCCCCATTTTAAAAAACTGGATAAAAAGCCACTGGGTAAATCGGTAGTATTCTGGATCGGTGGTTGAAAACTCCCTTTCCCAATCGTAGGAAAAACCCAGCATCTTCATCTGACGTTTAAAATTGGCTATGTTTTTGGGAACGATTTTTTGAGGAGTTGTTTTTTCCTTTATAGCCCGGTTTTCAGCTGGCAGCCCAAAAGCATCCCAGCCCATAGGATTGAGCACCGCATACCCCTTCATCCTAAAAAAGCGGGCTAAAACATCGCCTCCTGTATAAACCCTCACATGCCCTGTATGAAGCCCTGCACCTGAAGGATAGGGAAACATTACCAAGGTATACATTTTTGGCTTATCCTTGGAAGGAGAAGGAGTCCTATAAATCCCCTCCTTCTCCCAAACCTCCTGCCATTTTTTTTCTATTCTGGAGAAATCAAACTTTTTCATAAATAAATGATTTTAGCACTTACTCTCACGAATAGCAAGAAAATTAAAACATCTTAAAACCAAGTTCGATATTATTCCAAACCAAACCTGCGGGGTTTGACACGGGTTGTCCCAAGGCTATACTGCAAACCTACGGGGTTTTGTTTGGAAAGCAAGGTGCTAACCTCGCAGGTTTCTGTTATCAACCTGCGAGGTTTTCTAGACTATTCTAAATACGATATACAAAATATTAGATGGTTACTACTAGCTACCAGCTACTAGTCTTCACCTTCTCGGCCTGGCTTTGGACACAACCATCTTCCTTCCTTTAAAATCCTTACCATCAAAGGTCTCAATTGCTTTTTTAGCCTGGGACTCATCCTTCATCTCCACAAAAGCAAATCCGCGGGATTTTCCTGTGTCTTTAAACCGAATCACTCTCACCTCAACCACCTTTCCTACTTGTGAAAAAAGCTCTTCCAAATCAGGCTCTGACACCTCATAAAGAAGGTTTCCTACAAAAAGCCTTGTCATCTACTCTCACCCCCTATCTAGCAAGAAATCCTAAAACCTAAATCCTAAACAAATACTAAATTCTAAACATAGTAAATCCTACAACGTTTAGAATTTCGAATTTAGGATTTAGAATTTGTTTAGAATTTAGAGCTTAGGATTTAGAATTTTACTTATAATTTTGTGCTTAATTTCAATCCTACCATTATTATCCCAGAATACAACAC
>WFWI01000051.1 GCA_015491205.1 Candidatus Microgenomates bacterium
TATTCGGATTCGCTTGAAAGAAAGCTTGTAATTTACGCCTACGATGAACTCCTGCCTATAACCAAGGTCTATGTATCAAATGATCCACTCTTGCTTGAAGGAGTAAAAACCTTCTCCTGGGAGCAATTAGTAAAGGAAACCGGCGCTCCTCCAGTGATAGATTGGAAATTTGACAATCGTCGGGTAGTCTGGGTTAAGGTAGAAGATTTAGCAGGAAATACCACAGAGCCCCAACCTTATTATGCAGCAAAAGAGGAGGATAGAACAACGCCATCCACTTATAACAAGGTGGAGATTCCGGTAAAAGAGGATCTAACTGTCTGGGAAAGCACGCCGGAAAAAGGCTACCCTTTCGGCCTGGGAGCCCACCCTTACCTATCCCCCCAATCAGGCGAACAAATAATTCTCCTTCTCTTTCCTTTAGTAAAGGAAGACGGACAACCCTATCTTCCCAAAAACGCCTATATTACCCATGCAGGCCTCGACTTTTTTGTGGTTGCAGGCTATAGCAAAGAACCCGATGGAAAGGTACCCATTCAAATCTTTACCCTTAACAAGCCCTTCTCCCAAAAAAATACCTCTTGGAACAACATGCCAGAGCTTGAAGAAGCCTTTTTTACTATCAAAATCCCAGTAAAGGTTGGGGTGCAAGGATTTATGGGTGTTAAAGCAGGAGTAGAATACTTCCTCCAACAAGACAAAGACTACATCGCTTGGGCAATCAGAGTGCCACCTTTTGCAAAAGGATACGTCCAATTTGCCGACAAGGACAGTCTTTACAAAAATCGCACGCCTGTAAGGCTACAAATTTTCTACTCAACCTCACCTGTTAAAAAGGAATTTCCTAAATCCCCTCCTCCTCCACCCCGTTCTTTAACCGCCTATTTCGATCGGCTAAGTAAGAAAGTAATAATCTCTTGGGATTTTGAAAAACATGTTTCCAAAATCCAAATCTTCAGGCCTTGGGCCTCCCAGAATAAATACTCTGTAGTCTTTTACCCGGCAAATACCTATTCTGATGAAGCAGCCTATGAATATTTTAAAGAAAATCCAAGCGGAAAAATAAAATATGCAGTAAGAAGCTGCTATGATACATCACAAGATATAAATTGTGTGTACGCCAGCCGGCAAGTGGAGACCCAACCGATAGAGTGCGGAGAAAGCTGTCCTACCCAAACCCTAAAACAACCTAAAAAGGAACTCACTCCAACTATAAGTCCTTTGGACAAGGAGTTTTCTGAGAAGGTAAAAGATTTAGAAAAAGAGCTGCAGAGGCAAGAGAAGAAAGCTCTTTCTTTTAAAAAGAAACCAGAGGCTCAGCCTAGCTTATTAAGAAAAATCCTCAGCCTTTTAGAAAAATTTTTGAGCTTACTGAGAAACCTCTTCTAATTTTAAATCTTCGTACTGCCATATCAAGCCAGGTTTAACCTTCGAGGTTAAACCTGGCGCGTGGCAAGGCTCTGGAAAGGGCAAAATTTTCAAAAACTCGTTCGCAAATTTTAACGCCCGTTTATTATTTCAGCCACTCTATCCACAGGCTCTGGAGAGGAGATTACCACAGTCTTTCCTGACTTCTCAACTGACGGCAAAAAACTTTTTCCAACAATCCTATCCCCTGCTATCCAATAGACTCTCAAGTCAACAAACGTATTCTTATTCCAAAACCGTCTGATTTTCTTGTCAGGAAAAATAAAAAGCATGCCGTCAAAGCCCTTAGCCTCCCTCACATACATCAACCCCCTCTCCCACTCCCCCGGCTCATCAGCCACAAGCAGCCTGTAAGTTTTTCCTTCCAAAGAATACTCAATTACCCGCTTCTCCCTTTCAATTTTCTTGTTTTTTACAAAATAAACCCCTACTGCAATTAGAACTAAAAACGCTACCCCAAGCCCCAAAAATAATTTCCTTCCCATGTTCAATTGATTAAACAATTAAACAAAGTATTAATCAAAGTTTTTTACCTTTCACAAACCTTTGCCCTTACTGTGAAAAAAACTAAGTAATATTCCCTTTCTTATCACGCCTATTATAAAGGTTTTTTATACTACCTAAAACACCCCGCCTTTTAGCTAAGAAATGTACACTTTTATGCAAACTTTCTGGCAAATAAACCTGTGTCTTTATCATACATAAAAATATATATCAATACTCTGCAAGTGAGCTTTTATATTTTATACCTTTACCCTCACAGTAAAAAACACCAGCTTCTCCTCTCCACTATTCTTCAACCCGTGCCACTCGCCTTTTTCAACTATAACAAAATCTCCTTTTTTAACTTTAAACTCACGTCCGTCTATCTTCATTATCCCCTCGCCTTCAAGAAAAAAATAAAACTCCTCGCAATCATCGTGCTTGTGAGGGGTAAAACCCTTGCCTTTCTCAAGCCAGGCATAATTTATTGTCTGCACACAGGTTTTGCTCTCCCCCACTTTGACTAAAGCCTTTCTTTGAACCTCGTTGTGGGCAAAACTGATCGGAATATCATTTAAATTAAACACCTTCATACATTAATACTACCAAAACATTTCTAAAGCGGGTATGACCGAGTTGACACACCCTCGAGGCGTACTTAAAACTCAACTTGCTTTTTAATTTTAAGGCTATTAAAATTTAAAATGTATGAAAAAAAATAGCGTTAACTCAAAAATAATTCCAAGAAAAATAGAAAATCAAGTATTAAAATTTCTCCACGACCGTGAGATAATTGCTATAAGAGGCCCGAGACAAAGCGGAAAAAGCACTTTGTTGAGAAAACTTATCAATACAT
>WFWI01000052.1 GCA_015491205.1 Candidatus Microgenomates bacterium
GTATTTAACTATAGTAAAAAATCAGGAAAAGATAAAGTTGAAGAAAGAAAAAAGGTTGAAAAAGTAAGAAAAGAAAAAGAGACTAAAAAGGAAAGAATCCACGTAGTTGAAAAAGGAGAGCACTTATGGGGAATTGCAGAAAAGTATTATGGTTCAGGTTATAATGCAATAGACATAGCCAAAGCTAATAAGATAAAGAATCCAAACATAATTTATGCAGGTCAAAAGCTTATAATTCCAAATGTTAAACCTAGAAAACCTACAACAGGAGAAGTAGCAAAAGTTAAGACAGCTCAGAGAAAAGCTAAGGTTGATGTTTATACTGTAAAGAAGGGCGACTACTTGTGGAAGATTGCGTTAGAGGTTTATGGTGATGGGTATGCTTGGGTAAAGATCGCTAGAGCTAATAAGCTCAAAAATCCAGGACTTATTTATCCTGGACAAAAGCTTAGGATACCGTAAGTTGATGAAGAGAGGGATATAGTTGCAATTTTTAAGCTTTCAAAGTAAAATTTGGAAGAGAGTGTTTTTTTATTGGAGTAAGGGACCGTAGCTCAGCTGGTTAGAGCGCAGCCCTGTCAAGGCTGAGGTCGCGGGTTCAAGTCCCGTCGGTCCCGCCAGGTTAGTATCAAGTATTAAATATTTAGTATCTAGTATTTCGGAATTGTTTCTGAAACCTAGGAAGTTGACAAAGAAGCCTTGGAAGTTGATACTTTGCTACCAGTTACTAGCTACTTGTTACTAATCTGAGCAATCTTGCTATATAATTTATAATATGTCCGATGTTGTAGCTCCTCTTTTTTCAAAAGCGGAGGAAAAAAAAGAAAAGACAACTAAAGCTTCTTTTACTAAAGTAGCTCACAAGATTTATTTTAAGCCTTATTTGTTTGGTACATCAAACAAAGGAGTTTCTCATCTTTTGCGCTCAGTGGCAGCGGCTTATTTGTTAAAAGGAGAAAACAAATTTAAAATCATCGCTTATGAGAATGCAGCGGACGTTGTGGAACATTTGTCAAGAGAAATTAAAGATATATGGGAAGATGGAAAACTTTATGAAATACAAGGAATAGGAGCTTCTATAGCGTCTCATTTGGATGAATATTTTAAAAAGGGTTACTCTACTCATTTTGTCACAATTTTCAAAGGAATTCCTTTCACAGTTTTTGAACTTACCAAGGTTCGATCCATAGGTCCTAAAAAGGCTTTCAAATTAGTTGATAACTTAAAGTTGTATAATCCAGAGAGTCTATTCGAGGACTTAAAAACAGCTTGTCTAGAAGGAAGGGTAGCCTTATTGCCAGGATTTGGTAAGAAATCTGAAAAGGAGATTTTGAATGCTATAGAGCATTATTTGCAAGCTAAAGATAAGATTTATAGAATGACTCTTCCTTATGCTTATAGATTAGCTGAGGAAATTATAGAATACTTACGAAAAAATCCAAAGATTAAAAGGGTTGAGGCTTTGGGTTCTCTTCGTAGGATGGCCCCTACAATAGGAGATATAGACTTGGCAGCTGTTGTAGAGAAAGATGACTTTCAGGCAGTGATAGATTATTTCACAAAATACCCAAAAGCTGTGAAAGTCGAAAACGCTGGTGTAACTAAGGCTTCTATAATTGTTCATCCTGATGTGCGGGTTGACTTGAGAGTAATAGAAGAGGAAAGTTTTGGTAGCATGTTACAATATTTTACAGGAAGCAAGGCTCATAATATAAAGCTAAGGGAGTATGCCTTAAAAAAAGGATATTCGTTGTCTGAGTATGGCATAAAGAGGCTGGAGGATGAAAAGCTTTTCAAATTTAGCAATGAAGAAGAATTTTACAAATTTTTGGGTTTATCTTATATTCCACCCGAAATAAGGGAAGGTGAGGAAGAAATAGATTTGGCCTTAAGAAAGTCTTTACCCAAATTGGTTAAGCTGTCAGAAATCAAAGGGGACTTTCATGTACACTCGAGTTATGATCTTAAGCCTTCCCACGATTTAGGAACGCATTCTTATGAAGAATTGTGTAAGGAGGCAATGAGCTTAGGATATTCATTTATAGGTTTTTCAGATCACAATCCTAACATGTCTAATAATTCAAGAGAGGAAATAGTAACTATTTTGAAGGAAAGAAAAACATATATTGATAAAATAATTTCATCTAAAAAATTTGAACGTATAAAAATTTTTATCGGATTGGAGGTTGATATATTGCCTGATGGATCCTTGGCTTTACCAGATGAAGCCTTTGAATATTTAGATTTTGTTATTGCTTCGGTGCATAGTTCCTTTAATTTAAGCATTTCTGCCATGACAAAGCGTGTTTTGAAAGCTCTATCTTATCCAAAGGTTAAAATACTGGGGCATCCAACTGGAAGGTTGTTGAATAAACGTGAAGGATTTGAGCTTGATTGGGAAAAGGTTTTTGAGTTTGCAAAAAAGAAAAGCATTGCATTGGAAATTAATTCTTGGCCTGAGCGCTTAGATCTTCCTGACACTTTAGTAAAAGAAGCTGGGAAATATGGTTGTATATTTGCAATAAATACAGATGCTCATGCTAAAGAGCATCTTGCAAATATGCGTTTTGGAGTGGCGATGGCAAGGCGAGGGTATTTGACTAAAGAACAAGTTGTAAACGCTTGGGATTTAGATAAAATTGAAAGGTGGATAAGGAGTTAGTATATTTGAAAAGCTTCTTATGAAAATTACCGACAAAACATTGGACACTTTATTAGAACTTTCAGGCTTAGTAGTGAAAGACAAAAAAGAACGAGAAGCTTTAAAAAAACAGCTTTCGGAGACCTTATCTTATGTGGAAAATTTGGAAGAGATAGATACTGAAGGGGTAGAGCCGGCATATTTTTCTTCGGATGAGAATAAGAATCAGTTTTTTGAAGATGGAGAGGAGAACAAAAGAGGCTTGTTGAGGGAGGAAGCTTTAAAATTAGCAGCTGAAAGGTATAAAAAGTTTTTCAAAGTTAAGAGAATTCTGTAACTGTATTATGGATATTTTAGGAAGATCAGCTTTGAGCTTGAGAAAATCAATAAAGGAGAAAAGAGTTTCTTTGAAGGAGATTTATGAGTATTTTTTGGAAAGAATAGACAAGTATAATTCCCTTCTTAATGCGTTTTTGACTGTGAGGAATGATTTTACTAAGCCAGAGCGAGAAGGGTATGGGTACGGTGTTATTGCGTCTATCAAGGATAACTTTTGTACAAAAGGGATAAGAACCACAGCTTCTTCAAAAGTGCTTGAGAATTTCGTGCCGCCCTATGATGCAACCGTTGTAGAAAGATTAAAAAAATCTGGAGGAGTGATTATTGGAAAAACCAACCTTGATGCCTGGGCCCATGGTTCTTCTACAGAAACTTCAGATTTTGGACCTACTAAAAATCCGTGGGATACAACTCGTGTGCCTGGTGGTTCCTCAGGAGGTTCTGCAGCAGCTGTGGCAGCTTATCTTTCGCCAGTTTCTATCGGCTCTGAAACTGCAGGATCTGTTAGGCTTCCAGCTGCATGGTGTGGGGTTGTTGGGTTTAAGCCAACCTATGGAAGAATTTCTCGCTATGGTCTTATCGCAATGGCATCTTCCTTGGATTGTCCTGGTATTCTAGCCTGGCATGTTGAAGATGTAGCTTTTCTACTTGAGATTTTAGCAGGAAAGGACAAATTTGATGCTACTACGGTGGAAAAGCCTGTTGAAAAGTATATGGCTGAGCTTGAGAATTATCCAAAGAGAATGAGAATAGGCGTGCCAAAATCTTATTTGAAGGTGGTAAAAAAAGAGGTTGAGAAAAACATTGAAAGGGTAGCTAGAATTTTTGAAAAATTTGGCTGGAAAGTTGAAGAGATGGATCTTATGGATCCAAAATATGCCATTTCAGTTTATACAATTGTGCAAAGGGCAGAGGTAGCATCCAACTTAGCCCGTTATGATGGGATAAGGTTTGGGTTTGGTAGGGACAGGTTTGGTTTTGAGGCTAAAAAAAGAATAATTTTAGGGAACTTTGTTTTATCCCACGGGTATTATGGGAGATACTATGAGAAAGCTCAGAAAGTGAGGCGGCTTATAATTTTGGATTTTAAAAAGGCATTTGAGAAATATGATCTTTTGCTTGCGCCAGTTGTGCCAAGCGAGCCTTTAAAATTAGGTGAGTTTGAGAAATACCCATTTTTTGGCGAAGCAATGGATGTTTTAAATGAAGCCTCTTCAGTGGCAGGTTTACCTGCTATTTCTCTGCCCTCAGGAGTTGATAAGAACAATCTTCCACTTTCTTTTCAACTTATTGGTCCTTCTTTTTCAGAAAAGCTTCTTTTGCAAGTTGGTTATAAATTTCAAAAAGAAACAGAATTTTTTGGAATGAGAGAAAAGTTGCTTAAAAAATATCCATGATAGATTTAAAAAACTTAGTTCCAGTAATTGGCCTTGAGATACACGTTGAGGTGAATACAGCCTCTAAAATGTTTTGCCAGTGTAGAGCAAATTATTTTGGAAGTGAGCCTAATATAAATGTTTGTCCAGTCTGCCTTGGGTATCCTGGAGCTTTGCCGGTACCAAATATAAAGGCTATTGAGAAAACAATTCGTTTGGCTCTGGGCTTCAATTGTAGAGTAAGAAGAAGTTTTAAATTTGACAGAAAGCATTATTTTTATCCTGATCTACCAAAAGGCTATCAAATTAGCCAATATGATACTCCAATTGGGGAAAACGGCTTTTTGGAGGTAGATTTCGAAAGTAAAGAGAAGGTTGTTTATAAAAAGTTTAGAATAAGACGAGTGCATCTTGAAGAAGATACAGGAAAGCTTTTGCACGAGGGTGGGCAAACTCTTATTGATTACAACCGCTCAGGTGTACCACTTATTGAGATTGTAACAGAGCCTGATTTTCACGAGGTTGAAGAAGTTGTAAGGTTCGTGGAGGAGGTTCAAAGATTGGTACGCTGGCTTGACATTTCTGACGCTGATATGGAAAAAGGGAGCATGCGGCTTGAGCCCAATGTTTCTCTAGGAGAAAAGCTTCTGTCAGGTGAGATTAAGCTTTTAGATTACAAGGTTGAATTGAAAAACATTAATTCTTTTAGGTTTGCCCGGAAAGCTGTTGAATATGAGATTGAACGTCAGAGAAAAATTTTTGAAAAAGGAGAGGTGCCAAAACAAGAGACTCGCGGATACGATGAAACAAGGGGTATAACCTTTTCCCAGAGGAAGAAAGAAGCTGAGCAAGATTACCGCTACTTTCCTGAGCCTGATATTCCTAGAGTAGAGTTGAAGGAAGAGTTTGTAGAGAAGATAAAAAGAGAATTACCTGTTTTGCCAATAAAGGAGAGACGAGAACTTATTGAAAAATACTCTTTAAGACTTTCTGATGCTTTAGTTTTAACCCGCGAAAAAAGACTTTTGGATTTTTATAAACAGCTTTTGAAGGAACTTGAAAATGAGAAAATAGAAAAACTCCCTCAAAGGCTGGCAAATGCAATTGTTAACAAAAAGGTAAAGATTGAAGATTGGGATACAGAAAAGTTTAAAGAAAGATTCTTGCAGCTTTTTGGTAAGGTAGAGGAGGATTTGGTGTTGGTAGAGAAGGTTGCGCGGGAGGTTATAAGCAGTTTTCCAAAAGCAGTACAAGACTTTAAGAAAGGTAAAGAAAATGCTCTTATGTTTTTGGTTGGTCAGGCAATGAGGCAGATAAGGGGTAAAGCAAAGCCCAATACTGTAAAGGGAAAAATTTTGGAAATGCTTAGAAGTTGAAATTAGAGAAATATGTCTTTTGTTCACCTTCACGTACATTCGGAATATTCTCTTCTTGATGGTTTGTGTCGGATAGGAGATCTTGTGCACCAGGCAAGAAGGTATGGAATGCCAGCTGTGGCTATAACTGATCATGGTGCTTTATATGGAGCTTTCAAATTTTATCTTGCAGCTAAGGAAGCCGGTATAAAACCGATAATTGGAATGGAGGCTTACAAGGCAGAGAGAAGTAGATTTGAGAAAGAAAAGAGCAAAGGAAGGGATTATTATCATTTGACCATTTTGGCTAAAAACTACACAGGGTATAGAAACTTGTTAAAGCTTTCCACAGATGCCTATTTAGAGGGCTTTTATTACAAGCCAAGGATAGATTTCGAGCTTTTGGAAAAGTACAGGGAGGGATTGATAGTGCTTTCAGGCTGCCCAAACTCTGAAATTCCATATTACTTAAAAGAGGGCCAAGAGAAAAAGGCTGAGGAGGTTTTAAAACGATATCTTGAAATTTTTGGCAAGGATTTTTATATCGAGATCCAGAGACATCCGCAAATGGAAGAGTTGGAAAAAGTTAATTCTGCTCTTATAAGCTTTTCGCGAAAATATAACATTCCTTTGGTTGCTACAAATGATGTGCATTATTTGACTAAGGAGGATGCATTTGCCCAAGAAGTTTTGCTTTGTATTCAAACTCAAAGGACTATTCATGAAAAGAATAGAGGGCTTTCTATGATTGATGTGCCTGATTTTTATTTTAAATCTCCTGAAGAAATGAAAGGATTGTTTGTAGATTTACCTGAGGCTATCGAAAATACTTTAAAGATAGCTGATGAAATAAATCTGGAGATTCCTTATGGTCAATGGATATTGCCAAATTTTGAGATTCCAGAAGGTAAGACAGCTGATGGATATTTGCGCAAGCTGGTTATGGAGAGAAAGAATAGAGTTAAAGGTTATCCTGAAAAGGAGATTATTGATCGTTTAGAGTATGAATTAAGGATTATTGCAAATAAGGGTTATTCCACTTATTTTCTGATAGTCCAAGATTTTGTTAACTGGGCTAAGAAGAAAGGCATTGCTGTTGGACCAGGAAGGGGATCGGTTGCAGGCTCTTTGGTTGCTTACGTTTTGAGAATAACCGATGTTAACCCGCTTGATTATGATCTTCCTTTTGAAAGGTTTTTAAATCCTGATCGTCCAACCCCGCCTGATATCGATATTGACTTTGCTGATAAAAGAAGGGATGAGGTAATAGAATATGTTAGGTCAAAGTACGGTGAGAAAAAGGTGGCTCATATTGCAACTTTTGGGTCGTTGGAGGCAAGGATGGCAGTAAGGGATGTAGCGCGAGCCCTTGGTTTTTCTTATTCTTTTGGTGATCGGATAGCTAAGATGATTCCTCCTCCAAGACAAGGGTTTCATATAAATATTGATAGAGCTTTAGAAGAGTCACCTGCATTAAAAGCAGCGTATGAGACAGAAGAAGATGTTAAAAAGGTACTTGATATAGCCAGGAAGATCGAGGGGATACCTAGACACATCTCAGTACATGCAGCTGGAGTTGTAATTGCAGATAAAGAATTGACCGAATACGTTCCGCTTCAAAAAGATCCGAAAGGAGAGGAGATTATTACGCAATATGATATGTACTGTCTTGATCTTAACGCTGTTTCAGATAACAAGGCGGTTGGGCTTTTAAAGGTTGATTTTCTGGGTTTGAGGAATTTAACAATTATTGAGGAGACTTTAAAGTACATTAAAAACCTTCATGGAAAGGAAATCGATATCCACGATGTTCCACTTGATGATAAAAAAACCTTTAAGCTTATAGGAGAAGGAAAGACAATTGGGGTTTTTCAACTTGAATCTGAAGGAATGCAAAATCTTGCTCGCAGGCTTAAGCCAACAAAGCTTACAGACATTATAGCTATGGTCGCCCTTTACAGGCCAGGCCCTATGGAGCTTATTCCTCAGTTTATTGAGGGAAAGAAGAACCCAAAGAGAATAAAGTATATCCATCCGGATTTAAAGGATATTTTAAAGGAGACTTATGGGGTGTTGGTTTATCAAGAACAGGTGATGCAGATAGCAAACAAGATGGCAGGATATACAATGTCTGAGGCTGATACTTTAAGGATGGCAATGGGAAAAAAGAAAAAAGAGTTGATGAAAAAAGAAAAAGAGAAGTTTATAAAAGGCTGTATAAAAAATGGTTATTCTAAAAAAGTTGCAGAAAAGATTTTTAATTTTATTGAGAAGTTTGCAGCCTATGGGTTTAACAAGCCTCATTCTGCTTCATATGCCCTAATTGCTTATTGGACAGCTTATCTTAAGGCAAACTATCCAGTTGAGTTTATGACAGCTCTTTTGTCTGCGGAGGTTTCTGCCCTTTCAGGCTCCCAAAGGGAGGAGAAAATTTTCAGAATAATTGAGGAGTGCAAAAAAATGGGAATTAAAGTATTGCCTCCTGATATAAACAAATCAGAGGCTAATTTTACAATTGAAGGTGGTAATATAAGGTTTGGTTTGTCTGCTATAAAGAACGTTGGCAGATCTGCTATTGAGTCAATTTTACAGGCACGTCAAAAAGGAGAGTTTCAAAGCTTTAAAGATTTCCTTTCAAGGGTTGACTTGAGAAAAGTTAATAAGCGCACAGTAGAAAGCCTAATTAAGGCTGGAGCAATGGATAGATTTGGTAACAGGGCAACGCTTCTTGCTTATTACCCAAAAGCAGTAAGAGAAGTTCAATATCAGAAGAGTCAAACATCTGGAGGACAAATGGAACTTTTTGTTTCTGACAATGAAATATTGGAAGATTCTTACGAGGAGCTACAGGAGTTTTCTTTGGCTGAGCTTATGGAAATTGAGAAGGAAGTGATGGGTTTTGCAATAAGTGTTAATCCTCTGGAGAAACACAAAGACTTAATTGAGAAAAAAGTATCTAGGAAGTTTAATGAGATTAGTGATAAAGATTTTGGTAAGAGGCATATATTTTTAGCCTGGATTACAGAAATGAGAGTAGTGAAAACGTCAAAAACTAACAGAGAAATGGCTATATTAAAAGTCTTTGATGGAACTGCAGTGGTAGAGGCTGTAATGTTTCCGGACACTTATAAAAAATTTAGAGATGAGATTGGGAAAAATATTGTGTTAATTTTTAAAGGTTTAATAAAGCAAAGAAACGGGCAGATTAACATTTATATCGAAAATTTAAAAAGACTAGATTAATGGGAAGGGATATTTATGTCGTAAATGAAGACTTTGATGTTGTAAAAAGAAAACTAAAATGGGAAAAAGGTAAAGTAGGAAAAGATGATTTAATTGCGCTTGATTATATGAATATTGGTTGGTATATTATTATTCCTATTTTGTTCTTTTTAGGGATTGGTCTTTTGGTTCGTAAATATGTGGTTAAAACCGATATAGTTGTAATAATGTTTGTGTTTGTAGGAGTAGTAAGTAGTTTTTACAACGTTTTTAAACTGATAGGATGGAAAAGATAAGTATAAAGCCAGAAGTGGTTTCTTATATCGGAGATATCCCTTTAACAAATTCTCAGATTACCGGATTTATAGTCGTACTTCTTTTCTTGGTTATTGCGAGGTTTTATTATAAAGCATTAAGAAAAAAGGTGGGGGAAAGACCCCACCTTTTTTACATACTTCATTATGTAAACACTTCCCTTTACAATCTTATTGAGAGAATTTTTGGTAGAAAAAAGGCTCAAAGATTTTTTTATCTTATAGCAGGATTTTTCGTTTATATTATTTTACAAAACTGGTTTGGATTATTGCCAGGTGTAGGTAGTATAATGATAAAGGTTTATGAACATGGGGAGAAGATTAAAATACCTTTGTTTAGAGGGGCTAATGCTGATATTAACTCAACTTTAGCATTGGCTATAGTTTCTGTTGCTATGACTCAGTATTATGGAATAAAGTATTTAGGGTTTAAAGGTTACCTTTCAAAGTTTATTAATTTAAGCAATCCTATTAATTTCTTTACAGGCATTTTGGAGATTATATCTGAGATATCAAAAATAATATCTTTTGCTTTCCGACTTTTTGGAAATATTTTTGCAGGAGAGGTGCTGCTGGTTATTATAGCTTTGTTAGTCCCAATCTTAGCATCTTTTCCTTTTTTACTTTTGGAGCTTTTTGTAGGTTTTATTCAGGCTTTAGTTTTTTCAGTTTTGACAGCAGTATTTTTATCACTTGCAGTGGAAAAACATCATTAAAAGTTTATTTCTAGAAAGGAGGGGATATCTATGGATCCAGAAATAGCAAGAATGTTCGCAACAGCATTATCAATTGGTTTAGGAGCTTTAGGACCAGCTATAGGTATCGGTATGATCGGTAGTAAAGCAGCTGAAGCTTTGGGACGAAATCCAGAAGCAGAATCAAGCATAAGGACTAATATGATTTTAGCTATTGCTTTTGCTGAGGCAGTAGCTATCTATGCCTTGGTTGTGGCTTTAATTATCAAGTTTGCTTGAACCTTGTATTATGGAAGGAATTGGCTTGAATTTTAAATTGCTGGGAGCGCAGTTGTTAAATTTTATATTGTTTCTATTTATCTTCAAAAAATATATGGCTGATCCTTTTGTGAAGTTCGTACAAGAAGAGAAAAGAAAAGAAATAGAAAGAGAACAGGCGTTAAAGAGGGCTGAAGAATTAAAAGCAAAAGAAGAAGAGATTTTGAAGAAGGCAAGAGATAAGGTATTAAAAGAAATGGAGAGAATGAGGAAAGAGGCAAAAGAGGAAGCTAGAAAGCTAAAGGAAAAGCTTATGAAACAGGCAAAAGAGGAAGTGGAAAGAGAAAGGGAAAGATTAAAAGAGGAGATAAATCGTGAGAGAAAAGAGTTTGAAAAACAACTAAAAGAAGAGTTATATAAGATGACTCTTATGGTATCAGAGCAGGCTTTAAAGAAGTTTTTTGATGAAAAAAAGAAAAAAGAATATACCCAGTATTTATTGGAA
>WFWI01000053.1 GCA_015491205.1 Candidatus Microgenomates bacterium
GTTTTAGGACCCACTAATACCACTAATACAGATATATCAGAAATGTAATCTTCTTGTATCAGTCTTTTTATATATTCAGTGCTAACATCAGTATCTATATCGCCAGGCTTTACTGATCTGTTTATAAAAAGATGTCCAAATAACTCCTCAAAACGATTTCTATAATATTCGTCCTCTTTATGATAATAACTGATAAAAACCTTATGGCGTGTATCTTTTTTAGATTCAAAAAAGTAATTCCAACTCATTTTATGTCCTCCTTCTTAAAATTGATTTTACCTTTAAGTGAAAGTAGAACCTCTTTTTGGTTTTGTTTAACAAATTCCCTGCATGCAATATTAACGGCTCTGCTTTTCTTTTTCTGTCCGGTAATTCTCAATAACTCATCAAGCAGGTTTTTGTCCATGGAAACAGTGAATCTTAAAATATTCTTTTTAGCGTTCATACTTTCCACCCTTTTAGAAGTTTGTCCTTTCATAACACTATAAATATACTCTATAAAGATGCATTTGTCAAGCGATATTTTCACCAAAATTAAGGCTTAGTTTTGTGATTTACAAAATGACCCCATATTGTAATTACAAACCCGCCGATAGAGGTAAGGAAAGAAGTCAATAAGCGGTCAAAGGAAAAGGAAGAATTAGAGAAAAAACTTGAAGAAATAAGGCTTAAAATAAGGAGAAAGGAAAGCACGGTCATTGATTTTGAAATAATAAAAAAAAGGATTTGAGGGATTTTATAAGGTTTATCCTTCTCTTGAACCAAAGGAAAGGCAGGCACTGGCAAGGCTTTTTATAAAAGAGGTAAAAATCTTAAATGATAGAGTAGATGTTGAATTTCTTGAGTTTCCAGAACTTGCCCATCAGGAGCCTGTTCAGATTTTGAAAGAGCCGTCAATAAGGAGAGCAAATATTAAACTTTTTAATTCTTTGGGTATCAAGATAATCCGGAAACTAAAAGAGGCAGGAAGGCTTCCTGCCTCTTTTTTTCTTTAGATTATGTAGATAAAGAAGGTTCTCTTTTGATGAGATTTACTAGTTCGAAAATGGTACTGCAATGTCTGGATTTGTTCAAAATAAAGTAAGCTATCACTAAAGCATCAAATTCTTTAGGGTCATTTATCCATTCCTTTTCATACCCTCCATTTTTTTCATCATTCTCTACTTCTTTAATATAAGCCACAAAAGCAATAACCATCCTTAAAAGAGGGTCCCTTTCTTTATCCTTCATCTCTGGAGAAAACATCTTAATTCCTAAATCTTGAAGCCTGTGTCTAACCTCATGGGCAGCTATAGCTTTTATCATCTCTTCTGGACTAGGAAAATGAGCTTCCTCCCAAGGAGGGGCGATTATTTCATTTCTTCCTTTAATTTCAAATAAAGGAGTAGTCGTACTTTCTTTCATAACAAAATCAAAAGAGCCAGGAACTTTAATTTGATAAACTACAGGCCGATGGTTTCTTTTAGGTCGATGATAAGAAACGAGATCATTTTTAATTCTTACAAATTCAAACCTAACCTTTTCCTCAGGAAGTAAAATATAATGGAACTTTGCAATCCACTCTGCAAGAGAAATTGCGGTATTGATATCTCTCGGACTAAATTCTTTTCTTTTGAGCTTTAGGTAATTGTAATCATAGGCTTTCAACTTCCGTCACCTCCCTTAAATGATTTTTAAAAGAGCTGTAAAATATATATAAGCCCAAATAACTTGAAAATCAATCTCGTTTAACTAAAAATTATGGAATTTAATCTTTTCCAAATTTTAGGGAAGATTTTAATGACCACAGGAGCTTTGTTAATCTTGATAGGGTTAATTTTATCTTTTGGGGACAAAGTGCCTTATTTTGGAAGGTTGCCAGGGGATATTGTAATTAAGAAAGAAAATTTTATATTTTACTTCCCTTTTACTAGCTTTCTAATTTTAAGTTTATTCTTCTCTTTTTTGGTATGGATATTCTTTAAAATATTTCAAAAATAAAACGGGAGGATTTGAACCTCCCTTCTCAAAAACTGAAAAACACAACCGCAATTATTAAAGCAAGCATCAAAATTACAAAGAATCTTCCTAAAGGATAAAGTTCAGACTCTAAATTCATCTAAATCACCCCCTGTATTAGCTTATTAGCTCTTAAGTTTATCCTTTTCTCTAGCTAATTTCCAGTGAAAAAGAAACACTGAAATTCCAACAATGAGTAGAGACAAAGAAAAGGATAATTTCCTTTCTCTTTCTCTTTTTAAGTTAGCCCTCTCAAACTCTAACTGAGCTTTTATATACTCCTGAGTATTCTGCAAAAGCGTTTCTTCCGAAATACCTTCTATCTTAGGAGGAATAGGATATAACAAAGGTTTATCTGCTTCGGTAAACACAAAAGTCCTTAATCCTAATTCTATTAATCCAATAGATCCTATTACAATTAAAACTAAACCTATTAACAAAGCAAGATAAAGATAAATCTGATAAAAATCCAAATCCATAATTGTTAAATTGTAATTCTAATTAACTATGAAAATCAAGCTTTTGTAACTTGATTTTAAGATTATGATTTTTAGAATTAAGACTAGCTCTTTTAAAAGGAGGTAAAGATGGTTAAGATCGCTCTCCCAATCTTGGTTCCTCAAAGATTTCTAAAAGGTAATAGAAGTTTGAGAGTATTTTTAAATACTCTATCATCTTTAACTCATCACCCAAGCTTACTCAAACCTGATATCCTAGTTATTATCCTTTTAAGAAAAAGAGAAGAAGTAAGTGAAGGAGATAAGATAAAAGAAGAAATCAGAAATTACAGAGAACAGCTCGCAGATACAGTGATAATATTTGAAGCAGAATATAGAAGGAAAATTCTCTTACCTATAGTACTTCTGAAGGTGATAGAAAGATTTCAAGCAAAGTACTTTTATTTGATTGAAGATTGCGACGCCTTATTCTTTGATCTAATTATTCTCGAAGAATCTAAAATTTGGAGAAGAATTCTGATTTCTCTTTTTAAAGGAATACTAGGAAAGATTCTGAAATTTCCTCAAATTTTAGGAGCTGTAGTGATAGTTAATCCTAAGAAGTCAATCCATAACTTAAATCCCTAAAGCGCAAGCTCAGCTTGCGCTTTTTATATTTTTAAATCTTATCTATCTCGCACAGCTAAACACTCAGTTAACCTAAAAGCTAAACTTCAACCTAAACTACTCTATTGGAAATAGAAGAATTCTCTTTCTGCAACATCGTTTCACTAAAACAACCATCCTACTTTAGTTATTAGCAGGAAACAAGGTTGATTTTTGGGTATTTAAAAATGAATAGTTTTAGTGAGGCGGTTTTGCAGAAGGAGAGTTAAACCGGTGTTAAGGTAGGCGTATTTGGATAAGTCAGCTGAAGTTTTAGTGAGGCGGTTTTGCAGAAGGAGAGTTAAACCAGAAAAAAGGCAATAGAGAAAATGAAAGAAACAAGAGTTTTAGTGAGGCGGTTTTGCAGAAGGGAGTTAAACAGAGCTGGCTCGGCTCAAAAAAGCTCTCCAAGCTGTTTTAGTGAGGCGGTTTTGCAGAAGGAGAGTTAAACTAGTTAAAGATTCAGGACTTAAAGGAACATTAGGAGTTTTAGTGAGGCGGTTTTGCAGAAGGAGAGTTAAACTTGAGAGAAAAAAACATGCTTCCACTTAAAAGCCTTTGTTTTAGTGAGGCGGTTTTGCAGAAGGAGAGTTAAACAAATTTTTAAAGGTGAATGCTACTGAAACTGGAATTGTTTTAGTGAGGCGGTTTTGCAGAAGGAGAGTTAAACAAATCATCTTGAACTCTTTGTATGGAAAGTTTGCTCAAGTTTTAGTGAGGCGGTTTTGCAGAAGGAGAGTTAAACATGCAAAGGTCGACATTAAAAAATAACAATTAAATGTTTTAGTGAGGCGGTTTTGCAGAAGGAGAGTTAAACCTCAGAGCCAGAGAGGTTGAGCAACGAAAGATTTTGTTTTAGTGAGGCGGTTTTGCAGAAGGAGAGTTAAACAGCATTTAGGCTGATTTTTAAAGGGATTCTTAAGATAAAGCCGAAAGTATTTTTAACTGTCACTTTTATGAAATCCTTTAGTTTCTTAACAAAATGCATCTAACTACCCTGCAGAATTTTTGCCCTCATTTACTTTTTTACCAAAAATTTCATCATATTACAAGCCACTTAGAATCTAATGAAGGTTTGGATGAAGTTCTTTTTATTTGAGCTACAAGATGAGGTTTGAGCTTATAAATAAATATCTTCACCCCTTTAGATCTCTTCAATAAGCCATTCACTTTTAATTCTGATAACAAGTTTCGAAACTCTCTCTCGCTCAATTCCAACTCAAACACAGAATATTGAACCCTCTCGCCGTACTTCTCTAAAATTTTAGAAAGCTTATTTCTTAATTTAGTGTCTGAGATGTCATAAGTTATTATATATCTCATGGACTCCCTGTTAGATCTAATGGGTTATATTCTTTGATTTCCCCTACTAATAACTTAGCTAATTTTCTGACCTGAACCTGCGAGAGCTCATTTAGGGTGAATTCAGATTTAAGCTTTTTAATGAAAAATTTCTTTTCAAACCACCACCTTAACCATTCTTTAACGAAAAAGCTTCTAGTATTTTTCTTTAAAATCACATAACCAAGATCTCTTTCAAAATCTTCAGGTTTTATCCTTCTTTTGTTTATTAATTGCAGGACTAAAAGATCTACCGCTATTGGTCTAAACTCTTCCATCAAATCTAAAGCTAAAGCTGGCCTTCTATAGTGATTCTCGTGATAAAAACCGAAATACGGATCTAAACCAACTAACAAGATATTGGTGATTATTCTGGATACTAGTAAAGTGTACCCATAACTTAATAAAGAATTCACAGGATCTATAGGAGGATTTTTGTCTCTAAATCTAAACTCAAATTTATCGTTTTTTATAAACTTGGAAAATTCTCTCCAATAACATTGGGCAATAGAACCTTCGACGCCTAAAATTTGAGATTTATCCTGCAAGGCGTCTAAGTTGAAAGAAGGTAGTTTATTTTCTCCGCTATATTTTTTAACTACCCATGCTTGATTTTTAGACTTACCTAAAATTATTTGCTTGGAAAGATATAAAACAAAATCTTTGTCTTTACGTTTGGAATACTGAGCTTCTCTCAAAAATATATTTTTACTATTAGGCTGAAGGTATGTTCCATAATAAGAAGCTAATTTATTGATAAAATGAATGGGAATCTTATTCTTGCTGCACCATTTAAAAACATTAGGTTTTAAAACGTTGTCGATATGAACTACTAAATCTGAGATTCTAAATAAAGGAAAGGATTTAAGAAGTTTGTTGTTATTGTAAATCAGAATTTTTGAGCTTGATGCAGAAACTACTTTCTTTTTATCTAAGATAATCAAAGGAATCTTCTCCATAGAATTGAGCTTTAATGCTGAGTACACTGGGGCAAATTATCTACTGAAAAATAAGAACATCCCCTTTTGCCACATGAAGGAAAATCTCTCAAATCTATATTTCCAGAGGCAATCTTTTTTCTAAATTCTTCTAAGAGCTTTAAGGCTGCATCTTTTGAAGAAGTAAGGTCTATTATTTTCCTTCTATGAATTTTGCGAAAATAAATAATTCCAAAATTAACTTCTTTATTAAACATCTCTGATAGACAAAAAGCTTGTAAAGCAAGTTGAATTTTATGATAGTTTTCTACCTCAGGGTATCCAGATTTATATTCGATAGGTATAAGCTCATCTCCTTTTTCTTCTATGCTGTCACAAATTCCATATATTTTTAATTTTCTGCTAACAACTAAAAAATTTCTTAATTGTTTTCCAGTAACTCTATGCTTAACTAACAATTTCTGAAATCTTTTATGATACATCTCCCCTTCATACAAAAATACATTTCTAAGATCGTTCTCCCAGTTCAAGTACATATAAATTGCAGCTCTAGGGCAATAAGCATACTCTGCAACAGTTTTTATAGGAAGGTAATCTTCAAATAAAGCAAAATTCCAATGCATATGCCCAAATAATAACACATATATTAAAGTTAGTCAAGATTAAACACGAAAATATAAAAACCCGCCTAGATGGCGGGCGACTAATACTCTCCTTCTGCAAAACCGGCTCTTTTTACAGAAGAGGTCTGCTCTTCTGTTGGGGCCTCTAAAACTAACTTATTAACCCGACCCCAATTTAATAATAGCCTATAGAATATTTTATGTCAAGAAATTCTCTAACCCTCTTCTTGCAATATTTATAGCACCTACTATATCTGCATTCTCTTGAAAATTACAGTCAGGATTAAGACATACAAATTTGTCTTGAGTTATCCTTGGAGTAACAGTTTCAATCAAACTTCTAGCCTCTTTATATTCATCGTTAGCTATTAAATCTTTAATCTTCTGCAAAGAGACATAGGTAGGATGTTCCTCTTTCCATACTGTCCATTTAGAAGGAAGCTTTATATTAACTCCATTTACTTCTATTAATGCTTCCTGAAGAATTTTAGGAGAAAGATTTTTGAGATCTGAGATTTTTAACTTCTTAAGTTTAGATTGAACTTCTCCAAAATTAGTTCCACACTTTGGGCAAGTCATAGAAGTATTTCTGGGATCTACTTCAATAATCATCCTCTTTAAGGATATTAAGGATAATCCGGTGAACTCTAACATTTGTTCTAAAAATATTTTAGATTTGTTATAAGTCTTTTTAGGAATTAAGCTTTTTTCTTTACCTTTAAATCTTTTGGAAAGTTTTTCTAAAGAAATAACTCCTGGATATTGAGCTAACAAATGAAGAATTTCGCTTATCCCTTGATGTAAAATTGTTTCTTGAAGATTCCTTATTTTATGACCTACTCTTCTACCTTTTTCTCTTTCCTTTTGCAGTTTTACAAGTTTGCGAGACAAGTTTTGTCCTAAAACACCTTTATCTTTCACATTCCCTTCCAAATCTATTACAGCATAAGCTAAAGGAACTCTCTCACCTCGATCTAATCCTATCACATATTTAATTCTCTCTTTTATTTTAGAAAAGTCTACTTTTTCCTCTCCTATAAGTTGATACTGAAAGGTTATATCTACATAATACTCGAAATCATCTCCTGGCTTTTCTTTCACTCTTTTAAATCTGGCGTTAGCAAGGAAAAACTTATTAGGTGAGTTAGTACTCAAAAATCCCCAGTCTTTGTGAAAAAGAACTCTTCTTGCATAAGATTTTCCAAAATGAAGCCAAAGCAAAAGGGATAAAGGATCTTTTCCTCTTTCTAAGTGTCCTTCTCTAAAGCTAAGAGTTTTAGGAACAAATTGAGACTCTTTTCTACTACCTCCAGTTTGAATAATATAGGAAAAATCTTTTGAATGATCGGGTTTAAAACAAATAGCTGAATCAGAAGAAAATAGAACTAATCCTAATTTAATTTTCTCCTGATTTCTTTTTAAAACTAAGCTACATCCATATTGAGGTTTTGTAGGATTACCTTTATTTTTCTTCCATCCAAAACCAGCTATAGTGAAAGTATCTTTTATACCTTTCCCTTTCTGGAAGTAAGCTCTTAGTCTGCTTATTTGGGTATTTATTTCGCTTAAACTTTCATCTGGATTTTCGCTTTGAGAAACGTAAAAAATTTCAGCTAACAAAAGCAAAGTATTAAAAAATTCATTCCTTCCCCTTGGATCAAAAGGCTTTTTAAATAGATGAACCTCCTGCTTTTTTAATCTTTTAAATAGGTGTTCTATAATTTCTTCCAGAGCAGGATTATTTTTATAGATCCAAAATAAAAATCTCTCTTTAAATTTACGAGATTTTATCTTTTTTCCATGTTTGCTAAGGTACTGTTCTTTCTTAATCAAAACCTGTATCTTTTCGGAAAGGTATCTGGATACCAAATTTTCATCAACTTTTTTAGTATTTAAATACACTTCCTTGAACTTTTCTAATTCTTGCCTAAATTCTTCAAGAATCTCCGTAAAATCTTTCAAAGAAAACCTTCTTCTGAAAGAATTTATGTCTGGATATCTTTCTAAAATTGGGAATTTAGGCAAATTATACAATCTTGACAAAGTACTTTTCCCTTCCTGATTCCTTTGATAATTAAATCCCTTTACTCGAGATATTATCTCTTCCGTTAAATGTTTTAGTCTATGCCAGTTTTGGTAATTGAGATTATTTAGATTTAAAATTATCTTACCGTTCTGCTTTTTATAATATATAGACAATTCTTTTAAACTCTCTTGGAGGAATTTACGTTCTTCCTCTTCGAGGTCTTCTTTCTCCAATAATCTATCTAAAGTCGCAACAAAACCTACTAGTCTCTTTTTAGTATGGGTTATAAAGCTTTCTAATAACCCTTCGACATCTTCTCCTCGCAATCCTGTTTCTATCCCTCTATTTTTTAACACTTGAAACTCATTTTTAAGCTCCTTAATTATATCTTTACCTTTGAAGTAGGTTTCATACTTAGGAGGATCGGTAAATAGATTTATTTTACCTTTTTTATAAAGGTCCAATATTTTATAAAGCAACATGTATTTAGCCTCGCTATACTGATCAAAATATTTATCCATCAGCAACTTATCTTTTCCTTTAGGAAAAACTCTAAAAGAAACAGTTCTCGTTAATTTTGAAGGAAGTGCATGAATACCAAAACTTTCTCTAATCTTATTTATAGATTGTAAATACTTCTTTTTCATCATTATATTCAAAAGAATTCTTCTAAATTGATGGGGGGGTTATTTCGAAGAGGATTTGTTCTTCTGTGTAGAGTTGATCTTTGATAGTTTGGGTTTGGTAATTATTTCTTTGATATCCTCTTTAGAAGTTGGGCTTTTTGATCATCCGTTCGGAATTAAAACCTCGCCTTGGTACAACTTGCAGGTCTAAATTAAAAGAACAGTTTTTAGAATCCAATTTTAGGATTCAAACCAGGAGTTACAACTTGGATACAAAAAGATAAAAAATAAAGAGACTGAGCTTTAGTAACCAAAAAAGAAAAGCAAGATAAAACTCTTATACCTTATAAAAACTTTTAAAAAATCCCTAACTGAGTATAATTT
>WFWI01000054.1 GCA_015491205.1 Candidatus Microgenomates bacterium
ATTTTATAACTTTTGTGTTTGTCGCTCTCTTTTCATTTATTTCCTTTTGGGTTCTAAAGCTTAAAAACTTAAATTTTATGGAAAAATTAATTTTTCTTTTATTCTTTTCTTTCTCTTTAAACTCTATTTACCACACAACCTTTATCTGGAACCTTAACCTAGCTATGCTCTTGGGCTTCTTAACCTTTCTCTTTTTCCTCCAAAAAAAGGAATGGATTTTGACCTCAAACTTAAGAACCCTTATATTCAGCCTTGCCTTGGGGGCAATCTTTCAAATTCACTATGCTTTATTTTTTCTTCTTGTAGGAATAGGAGCCAAAATTGCCAAAAAAGATCTAAAAAAACTTTTACCCTTTCTCCTGGGCTTTTTTGCAAGCTTTTTCCCCTTTGCAATTTTTGAAATAAGACACAACTTTTTAATCACAAAAATGCTCTTACAACTGCCTTTTGAGACAAGAGAAAACAATTTAGGAATAAACCTTACTCAAACCTTTATGGACCTTTCACAATTCTATTTCCCTTTTTTAATTGAGTTCAAAGCGCTCCACCTTTTAATAGGAGTTGCATTCTCTCTTTTTCTTGTAACTTATCCAAAAAGGTTTTCTACAAAGATTTTTTTTGCCCTCTTCATAACAACCTTTATTCTCTTTCGCAGAAACTTTGTCTATTACCTTGCCCTCTACCTTCCATTTTTTTACTTTCAAATTGCCACCGCCACTCAAAAGAAAAAATTTCAAATCTTTCTTATTATCCTCGCCTTAATAACAAGCGTTTACAGCGCAAACCGGTTTTTAAAAGAAAGGAACTCTAAACTTGGAATAAAAACCCAAATTGCCATTGCTGAAAAAATAAGACAACACAATAAAGACAAAACCCTTTCCCTTACAGCTGAACCCCATCCTGACGATAGAAAAGGCGTAGAGTACTTGCTTTCTGTGCTTTATAAGTTTAAAATTGACGATAAAGACAAAGATAAATATATAATCTGTTATGAGAAAAATCTTTGCCCAAATAAAAAAACTCTTTTTGAAGGAGAAAAAGTCAGGCTGGTTTACTATAGAGAATAAAATAAAAATAATTGCTCTTGTTTTCTTTCTCCTTCATACATTTTATGTTTCTTACCCCGATGAGTTTGTCAACTTGTTAGGAGGCTGGAGTATACTACAAGGTAAAACTCCTTACAAAGAATTCTTTGACCACCACATGCCAGGAAACTGGTATTTGGCTACAATCCTTCTTCTATTTTCAGGAAAATCATTTGTTTTGTTTAGAATTCTTTGGGCAATCTTTCAATTTGGGTTTTTGATATTTATTGGGGCTAAAATAAAAAAACTTTCCCCAAAACTTTACCCATTTTTCTTAGGCTTTTTGCTTGCTTATCCTTTTCTTTCAATATTCTTTTGGAACCATTTGTTTTTGGCAGACAGTTTAGCTGGACTTTTTATAAGCGGAATTTTGTGGCTAACTTTCGCCTCACTTTTTGAAAAACCTAAACCCCAAACCCTATATTTAATTTCTCTTTTAACTTTCTTAACTCTCTTTACCTCCCTTACCTACGTTTATTTTGCAGGAGTCATCTATCTTCTACTTTTTTACCTTTGCTTTAAAACTAATAAAGCTAAGCTTAAAAAATTGACCATTGTATCAATTGCTCCATATCTTATATATTTTTTCTATCTTATCCTCTCCGGCTCCTTTAAAGATTTTTGGTTTTCAAACTTTACCTACAATACAAAACTTTATATTGATATCCCAAACTACACCCGTGGGAGATTTTTTAACCCTTTTAAAATGGCTCTTACTTTGATTTTTAATTTTTACACCGGATTTCTGCCAGCTTTAACCAGAATTGGAAGTTTTGACCTGTACTTTCCTATAATCCAAGCCTTAACCTTAGCCAGTGTTCTTTTCCTTTATGCTCTTTTCAAAATTAACTGGCGATTTGGAGTTTTTTACTTCTTCCTACTTTCTTTCTCAGCCCCAAGATCCAACATTCAAAAGCTTAAAGAAACAGATTACCAATCCACAGTTTTTGTTGTTTTCGCAAGCTTTGCTCTTTTTGCTTTCTTTTACCTCTTTAAAAAACTTAATATAAAAGAGCAACTTGAGACTTTGACTTTAAAAACCGCTTCTGTACTGCTTGTTTTCTACTCGGTCTTTTCAGCCTTTTTCCTTGCCCGTAACTCTTATGAAAAACTTTTTTACATGTACACCCAAAAAATGCCAAGAATTTATGACAAGGATTATGCAGCTGAATTCATAGACAAGATTGTAGACAAAGGAGAATATTTTTGGATTGGCCCATATGAGCCAAACAGAGTATTTTTTGTTAAAAAGGGTAGCTTACCCGGAAAATACCCCACTCTTCTTCCCCAATTTAGAGAAAACGAATACTTAAAAAAAGACTTTTTATCCCAATTTGAAAAAAACCCTCCAAAGATAATTATTTTCAAACGCGACGCTTCAATATTTATGACCCCTGCTACTGAGTTTGGGAAATTTTTCTTAGAATGGTTAGAAAAAAACTATATACAACTTGAAAAAGTAAAAAAGATAGAAATCTTAGGCTCTCCTTCTGAATTTAACATAAGAACTGACCTATACATAAGAAAAGACCAACTAAACTCTGTCCTTGATAAACTTGAAGAGTTAGCTTACTTGAAAATCAAATAACTCGATTTATGCAAGAAACAAATTTGGAGAAGAAACGCGGAATTTTAAGCTCCTTGGCTTTGTTTGCCCAAAGCGGGTACTCAGCGATTTTAGGATTTGCCTCATTTTTTCTTCTTTCAATAAAATCAAGCGTTGCAGTACTTGGAATTTACAATACAGTTTTAGCCTCACTTTCTTTTTTCAATTACATAACAAATCTTGGGCTGGGAGCTGCGCTTGTTCAAAAAAAGGAAATTACTGACAAACACCTTTCCTCCGCCCTTATATTTCAAACTTTTTTATCTTTAATCTTGGCTCTAATTGGCTTTTTTTATACAGATTTTTTTCTTCAAGGCTATAAAAACCTGCCCTATGAAGCAAAATTTATCTTTTGGGCCCTTTTGTTTTCCTTAGTGCTTGTATCTTTAAGAACTCCCCCTTCAGTACTTCTTGAAAGAGAAGTTAAAATTTACAAAGTTGTCATCGTCCAATCCTTAGAAAATACAATCTTTTATCTTTCAGTTATCATCTTTGCTTTTTTAGAAAAACCTTTACAAGGAATAATCTTAGGAATAGTGCTAAGAAGTTTAATTGGACTTTTGGTCATTTACATTTTCCGACCCTGGAGACCAAGACTCGCATTTTCTTTTGCAAAACTTAAGGACCTGCTCTCATACGGACTTTTATTTCAAGGAAATTCTTTTTTAGCCCTTTTAAAAGATGACCTTTTAACCATCTATCTTTCAAAAACCATTGGCTTTCAAAATCTTGGGTTTATAACTTTTGCCAAAAAATACGCAGAAATACCTTTAAGAATCATTACAGACAACTTAAACCGTGTATTCTTTCCACTTTTTGCCAGAGCACAACAAAAAAAAGAAAAACTTGCTTACCTTATAGATAAACTTTTGAAATACAACAGCCTTATTGTGCTTCCTATCCTTGTTGGAAGCCTTTTTGTTTTCAAACCATTTTTACAATTAATCCCTGGATACTTTGAAAAATGGCAAGAAACAATTTTTATGTTTTATCTTTTTATTATCTCCTCTATTTTTGTAGCGTTTATGACGCCCTTTATTAATCTTTTTAACGCGATAGGAAGAGTTTCTATTAGTCTTAAATTTATGATGCTCTGGACAGCTCTTATGTGGATTTTAACTCCGCTTTTCATTCATTTTTTAGGCTATCAGTTTGTGCCTTTAGCTTTTGTTCTAACAAATGCTACTTTTGTTGTTGTTATTAAAACTGCTAAAAAATATGTAGATTTTTCTATAATAAAATCAGTTAAAAATGTCTTTTTAGCACTGCAAACAATGATTCTGTTCCTCCTTGGACTTAATTTTTCGAAAAATTTTGTACAGCTGCCTCCTATAAACTATCTTCTCATTGCAATCCCAGGATCAGCTTTTGTTTACTTTTTAACTCTTTTGTACTTTGAAGGCAAAAGTATTTTTACTAATGTAATTAAGATTCTAAAGGGATGAAAAAAGTAAACTTAAAACACATCGCAAAAATAGCTCTTATAAGCTTTTTACCACCTTTCTTAATATATCTTCCCTTTACTCTTAAAATCCCAAGACTTCTTTTTTTAGACCTTGGAAAAGATGGAATGCTCAATATCTATCGCAACTGGGATGGTCCTTCTTATCTTATTGTCGCCAAATCACTCTATAATCCAGAAATAATAAAAAAACTATTGTTCTCTCCACTTCCTGCCACCTATTTTTCAGCTCACTTTCCTCTTTACCCATTACTTATCAAGTTAGCAAACATCTTTCTACCCATCCATCAAGCAGGCCTTTTTGTAAACCTTTTGGCAGGGTTTGCTCTAAACCTGCTGTTTTTTGAATTTATTAAAAATCGCACTAAATCGCCTTATTTCTTAACCCTTGTTTTTACCCTTTTGCCTGCCAGAGGCTTTATCACCCGAGTCATAATTGCACCTGAACCCTTGCTTTTACTCTTTACCCTTGCATCTTTAATAGCATTTAAAAAAAGAAAATATTTTCTTTCATCTATTTTCCTTTCCCTTGCTGCCTTAACCAAATTCCAAATAGTCATTCTTGCCTTTGCTTATCTAGCTGTCTTCATCAAAGAATTGTTACAAAACAAAAACTTTAAAAAATTTGTACAAAATTCAGTGTATTTAGCTATACCAACCGCCACTATTTTAATACTGTTCTATTTTTATAAACAAATTTACGGGAAGTTTTTAATCTTCTTCGAGGCACAGCGAGTAAACAATTTAACAACCTCCCTACCTTTTTCTCAATTCAATCTTAATGCAACTTGGATAAAAAGCATTTGGTTGGAGGATTTAATCTTTTACTTTTTCTTGATGTTTCTTCTTACTGCTAAACTTTATTTTGAAAAAAAAGAGAGTTCAATCTTCTTCTTTTTTGCAGCTTTTTATACTTTGTTTTTAACTGTTATCCCTCAAAGGGATATAACTCGATTCTCTCTACCTCTCTCTCCTATTTTTTTCTATACCTTTCCTTCCTTATTTGAACAAAAATATATAAAGATCGCCTTTTATCTGCTTTTGCCTGCTATATACTTTTATACCTTAAACTTCATCTTAGGAAATCAAGCACCTGTGAGCGATTGGAGTTTCTTTCTACAAAATTAGATATAATAAAACTCTATGAGAAGGGAAAGAATTACTATTACAATAAAACCTTCTATACTCAAAAAACTTGATGAGGTAATCGACGGAAAAACTATAAGAAATCGCTCTCATGCAATAGAAAAAATTTTGGAGGAATATTTTCAGTCTAAAATAGATACAGCAGTAATTCTGGCAGGTGGCCAAGGAAAACAACTCAGACCTTACACCTGGGAAGTACCAAAGCCTCTTTTGCCGGTGAAAGGAAAACCTATTTTGCAATATACCCTTGAAAGTCTAAAGAGGGCGGGAATAAGAAAAGTTTATATCTGCATAGGATACTTAGGAGAAAAAATAAAACGAGAGTTTAAAAACGGAAAAGAGCTTGGCCTGAAAATAAAATATGTTGAAGAAAAAGAACCGCTTTTGACAGGTGGCGCCTTAAAACTTTTAGAAAAAAAACTTAGTCTTCCGTTCATTCTAGTCTATGGCGATATTTTAACCAACCTTGATTTTGAAGAACTTATTGATTTTCACCTTCAAAACAACGCTGTCGGCACGGTAGCCCTTTCTCTTTCTGATCATCCAGAGCTTTATGGTCTAATTTCAATAAGAGGAATAAAGTTAACGAGATTTTATGGAAAAAGTAAAGAAAAAATAAAAAGTGCAATTGTAAATGCTGGAATTTACGTTTTCAATCCTGAAATTTTCACCTACTTTCCCAAAAAGAAAAAGTTTTATTTAGAGGATGTTTTAAAAGAACTTATTGACAAAGATTTACTTATAGGCTATCTTTTTGATGCCCAATGGTTTGATGTTGGAACAAGAGAAACTTATGAAAAAGCTATCAAAACATTCCAGCCGTATCAAGGTTAAAAATATAAGCAGCTAGTCTTGCTATCAAAAAAGAAGAGGCCAAAATTATTACTCCAATAACAGCTGTGGTAAGTTTTGCTTTGGCATTTTTTACTTTTTCAGGATTACCTCCTGAAGTTAAATGATCATAACCAGCCCAGACAAAGGTTAAAGTCAAAATGACACCCACAAAAGGCACAAAAAAAGATAATACCCTGTTTATTACATCTCCTATTGTTTCAATCCCAGTCCCTGTCAACGGCCCTATTATCTCCTGATCCTCTATTCTTACCCTCTGAGTAAGTTCCATAGTTTTTATTTTATAAAAATTTTCTCTTGTGTAAAAGGAATACTATGCGCAAAAATAAATTAACAAGAATCTGAACAAATATTACCATAGCCAAGATTTGAATCAGCTTCACAAAACTAGAAGCGAACTGCTCCAAATATTGAAAATTTACCTTAATATCCAAAATATATACTAAAGCAACCAAAAACAGCACGAGCGGAACAACTAGCCCTAAGTCCTTTAAGTCCTGTTTTGAAGAAAACATTGTAGAGGAGATAGAAAAGATAAGATATACAAAAATTAGATTCTGCAAAAAGTCGTTTGCTGGGAAAAGATTAAAATAAAAAATTCCAAAAAGCACCGCTGAACCTGTAAAAAGTGGAGCTATGCCAACAAGAAGCCCCCGCACAAAATCCTTTCTCTCATAATAAACCCTGCCCAATTTAATCTTATTTCCTTCTATACTAGGAAAAATTTCAACGTCTCCCACTCTTAAAAAAAGCACTATGGCAGCAAAAAAATGCGAAAGCTCGTGCAGAACCGTGCCTGGAAAGAACAGGACGGATAAAAGATATGCTGCCAGCTTTTTCCTTTTTATTATCTTAAAAATCAATTTTATATTCGACCTGGAAAGAAAATACAGCACTGTATATTCCAAAAGAATAAAAGCCAAATACTCCATTTTAAAACCCAAGTTTCCTTTTAATTAAAAAGAACAAAACCACAGCTACCGCAGCTAAGGTTAAAATCACTAAAAGAAGCACAAGGGTCATAATCATCTCATGCCTCTCAGCCTTTTTTCTCACTTCCTCAATCCTTATTGGAGTGAAGTTTATTGGAGTAAAATTTCCTGCCATAGATTTTATTTTACCTCTTGAATCGCTTGAGGGGAAGAGAGACATTTTGGACAGATGATAGTGGAGTTTGGAACAACCTCTGTCTCAAACACAAAGCCGCATTTTTGACATTTAAACTTCTTCTTTAAAACTCCTGGCTGCTCCTCTGCTTGGCTTTCTGAGACGACTTTAAAAGTAAACTTTTCTCCGTCAAATCCAAGTCTTACAATATCACCTGGCTTTATTTTTCCTGCAATAATAAGAGATGAAAGCTTGTTCTCCACCTCCTTTTGAATGGCCCTGCGCAAAGGTCTGGCCCCAAAGGCTGGGTCAAACCCAACCTCAAGAAGCCTTTCAACCGCTGGCTCCTCCCACTCAAACCCAATTGCCTGCTCTGAAAGCCGTTTTGAAAGACCTTTAAGCTGAAGCTCAACAATCTTTTTCATATCCTCGCGGCTTAGAGGTTCAAAGACAATAATCTCATCAAAGCGATTTATAAGCTCTGGCCGGAAGAACTTTTTTAACTCCTGCAGGATCTCCTCCTTAATCTTTTCATAGTCAAAAACCTTCTCCTTTTCCTTACCATCCTTAACTGTAGCTTTATCTTGGAAAAGATGGGAACCAATGTTGGAAGTACAGATAATTACTGTGTTTTTAAAAGAAATCACCCTTCCCTTATTATCTGTAAGCCTTCCATCATCCAAAATCTGCAAGAGGATGTTGAAAATATCGGGGTGTGCCTTTTCTACCTCGTCAAAAAGTACAACTGAATAAGGCTTTCTGCGCACAGCCTCGGTCAACTTTCCTCCTTCCTCATAGCCAACATAGCCCGGCGGTGCTCCCAAAAGCTTTGCTACCTCATGCTTTTGCATGTATTCGGTCATGTCAAACCGGATAAGGGCTGATTCATCGCCAAATAAAACTTCCGCCAATGTTTTAGCAAGCTCTGTTTTCCCAACGCCTGTTGGGCCAAGGAATAAAAACCCTCCAATTGGCCGCTTTTCACTTTTTAACCCTGCTCTTGAGCGCCGGATAGCCTCAGCTATTGCCTTTACCGCCCTTTCCTGATCAATAAGTCGCCTGTGAATAATCTCCTCAAGCTTTAAGAGCTTTTCTGACTCTGACTCTGTAATTTTGGAAAGTGGGATACCTGTCCAGGAGGAAATTATTTGCTTGATAATCTCCACTGTAACCTCGCTTGTTGACTGAGCCTTTCTTATCTCGTACTCCTCCTTTTTCTCCTTTAGCCTATCTTGAAGCTCCTGAATCTTGGTCCTAAGCTTTCTTTCCTGAACCTTATCCTTTGCCTTTTTTGCTTCTTCCAGCTCCTGCTGAAGCTCTTTTATCTTCCGCTCCAAATTCCCAATCTCTTCAGGCAAGGAGATTAAAGGGAGTCTGACAGCAGCAGCTGCTTCATCAATAAGATCAACTGCTTTATCAGGCAAAAACCTATCTCCTACATAGCGCTTTGAAAGCTTAACAGCTGCCTCTATTGCCTTGTCAGGAATCTTAACCTTGTGAAAGGCCTCGTATTTATCCCTTAAAGCTTTAAGCATAGCTATTGCCTGCTCAACTGTCGGCTCTGGCACATAAACAGGCTGGAGTCTTCGCTCCAAAGCAGCATCCTTTTCTATGTACTTTCTGTATTCTTCAATTGTGGTAGCTCCAATAAGCTGAATCTCTCCGCGGGCCAAAGCTGGCTTTAAAAAGTTTGAGGCATCAAGCGTGTTCTCACCTGCTGCGCCAGCTCCAATTATATTGTGAATCTCATCAATAAAAAGAATTATCTGGCCCTGGGATTCCTTTACTTTTTCTATGATCTTCTTCATCCTTTCCTCAAATTCCCCTCTGTGGCTTGCGCCGGCAATAACTGACAAAAGGTCAAGCTGCAAAATCTTCTTGTCAAGAAGCGGCTCTGGTACCTTTCTCTCTACAATTCTTTGCGCTAAGCCCTCAACAATCGCAGTTTTTCCAACCCCAGCCTCACCGATAAGCACGGGGTTGTTTTTCCTGCGGCGCGAGAGAATGTGGATCACCCTTTCTATAATATCTGACCTCTCAACCACTGGATCAAGCTCGCCTTTGGCAGCCCTGTCAGTTAAATCTATTGTATAGTCCTCAAGGGAAAACTTTTCCTTCTTCTTTTCTCCTTCAACCTCCTCTACCTTCCCAGCAATCTTTTTCTCCAGCTTTTTAATATCAAGGTTAAATTTTGCTAAAACTCGTGCGCCAATTCCCTCGCCTTCTTTGTAAAGGCTGTAGAGAATATGCTCTGGTGAGGCAAACTCAAACCCAAACTTTCTAGCAAAAAGAAGCGCCTCGTTTAAAATTGTCTTTACCCTTGGAGAAGGCTGGGGAGAAGGGGAAGGCTTCCCTGTAGGCTTTAAAAACTTGAGTAATTCTGCCTCCACAAGTTGCGGCTGAATCTTAAGCTCTGTCAAAAGCGTAAAAATCTGAGGATCTTTCAAAAGCCCAAAAAGAAGGTGCTCGCTATCAACAAAAGGACTCCCAAGCTCCCTAGCTTTTTTCTCTGCTACAAAAATTACCCTGTTTGACCGCTGAGTAAGATGGGTCAAAAAATCTATTTTCTCTTGACTTGATTGTTGTTGAGTCTTAACTGAGATTGACGCTCTAGGTTTTTCAGAAGGCTTTGCTTGAGGGACTCTAGGTTTCATCGTTCCAACTTGCTGAAGATTAACCTGATTGCTGAATTGCTGCTGTAAATTATCAGTTGGAGGAACAGAAGGTACAGACTTTGAACCTACAGTTGCATTTTCCTTCTTTTTTTTAATAAAATCAAACATATAGACAATTATGATAAAAATTAGAAAGCTTGTCAATGGATAGACTAAAAGCTGTACTTGCTATAGGCTCGATTCTTTTGTTAGGGGTAATAGTCTTTTTAATATCTAATCTTAATGGAAAGGCACCTTCGCAAAAACTTTTTCCTATAAATGTATTTAAAAAACAAAAACAAGAAAAACCCTTAACAAAACCTCCTACTCCTTTAAGAAAGCCCAATCTAACCCCCTCGCCTATCACCTCTGTTGAAAAAAGTTTTACTTTTCCTAAAACTTTAGACACAAAATCAACCCAAAAAATACAAGAGGTAATAGATACGCTCCCGCTGGAAACTGAGAGTTATCAAGCAAGCTTTTCAGCCACAATTGGAAAGGTAATCGTTTTTGAAAAAAGGCCAGGAGGTAAAAATGATTTCCAAGAAACTCTTGCAAACCTTGGTCTACCCCAGAATCAGATTAAAAACATTATTATCTCAACCTCCTCACCAGAAGACCTTGAAAAGTATCGCGAGGCAGAGGAGATTGTAAAAAACCTTCATATTGAAGAAACTATAAAAATAAGGCCCACGCCAACGCCTTACAAATTCAAAACGGTTAAGGAGTATAAAAAAGAACAGGAGTTTAGAGCTTCAAAATCTTTGGAAAATACTATCCGAAAGATCTTCACTATCCTCTCCACTCCAGCAGAATATTTTGAGCCTCAAGAAGAAACTCCCCCTTCTCCTTTACCTGTGGCAGAAAAGCCTATACCTCCAAGCCTTAGAGGAATAGTTATGGAGGTTTCCCAAAGGGTCGGTGTACCCGAAGGAGTGCTTATGGGAGTTTTATCAATAGAAAATCCAGCGGTCTTTTACCTGCCTGAAATAAAGGTGCGAGAATATTCAAAAGCTGGCGCTGTTTGGCCTGAGTGTAGGCCCAATATCTGCTCTGCAGCAGGGCCTATGCAGATAACTACAGGAGTTGATTCCTTTGGCTCCTCCAGTTGCTCTCAATGTTGTTGGAAAGGGAGCTGTCTTGACACGCGCGGTGGCTGCCCAAATCAATGGGCCATCTATGGCCAAGCTGTAAACCTTTATGGAGGTTATAATCGCGAACCTAACCCCTGCAATATCCTGGACAATATTTATGCAGGTGCTTTAAAATTAAAAACAGACAGCAAAGCAAGCAATCCTTTAGTCTGGACAAAAGAAGAAGTTTTCAGAGCAGCCCGAGCTTATTATGGAGATTGTAGCGTGAAATACAGCAGGCTCGGAAATAGGACTTATTGTGAGTACGTGTGGGATTATTATCAAAGTTATGGCAGGTAGTAGAACATTATGGAAGAACTAAAAGTGATTTTAAAACTAGGAGGAAAAGCTTTAGTCAAGTTTTTTAAAATCCTTAGAATAGCATTCTTAGTTATAGCTGTATATGTAATTGTCATCTCTTTATTTTTTTATTTTGCAAAAAAGGAACAGGCAAAATACAATCTTCCTCAAAGACAAAAACAGATGAAAGAACAGCTATATAAAGATTTCTTTTTAAACTATGAAAAGCTTCCGGAAGAAGAAAGAAAGGTACTTGATCTTTATAGAGCCACGGCTTGCTTTACCACAGGAAATCTTTGTAGCAAAGACCCTTCCGAAAGCTTTGAATATTTTAAACAAAGCTTACTTGGAAAATTAACCTCTCTTATAACCCTCCCTTATTCTACCCCACCAGCCTCTGGTATAGCTTGGACTGTAAACACCCTTGCAAATATAGGGGTAGTGCCAAAAGCTGTTGCTGCTCCTGTGGGAGGCATAGGGCTTAATGCAATCTCCCCTTTTTACCCAATCTGGTCCCTCTTTAGAAACATTGCTTATCTTGCGGTAGTGCTTCTTCTTTTAACCATTGGCTTTCTCATAATGCTGCGAACAAAAATAAACCCTCAAACGGTCATTGGCATAGAAAACTCTCTTCCCAAAATTATCGTAAGCCTTATACTCATAACCCTTTCCTTCCCAATTGCCGGATTTTTGATAGATCTTATGTATATATTTACTTTGCTGGTAATATTTATGCTTTATCCTCAGGATGCAAATTTTGCAATTCAACAGTCAAATATTTATTTAACAGGAGGCTTTAAAAACCTCCTCCCACCAGGAACTTGGGGATTTGCTTATAACCCTTATGCGTGGACTGTAGCTTTAAATTTACCCAAGATACTTCCTGGAATATTATATTGGGGAATACACTTTTTGGGAACAACTGTATTGTTTATACTCTCAGCAGGCATAAGGAGAAGTGCTCTCAAAGATTTACCTAAAGATACAGCTAATGAAGCTTCGTTATCTCTACTGGGTATAAACCCCTCTGCCGTAAAAGGAGCGTTAGGGTTGATTGGAGAAATTATTAGTATTATTTCTATTCTAACTACTGTCTTCTTTTCAACCTCTATTGTAACACTCTTTATTTACCTCTCTATTCTCCTTTCAATACTCTTCACAATGTTCAAACTTTTCTTTTTACTCTTATTCACTTATTTGCGAGTAATAATAAACCTCATCTTCTCCCCTCTCTACATGCTTTTGGAAAGCATACCCGGAAAATCAGGAGCAACGAATTGGATAAAAAATATGTTCATAGAGCTTTTAACCTTTCCCTTGGTAGTACTATTCATACTTCTTGCCAAGCTTGTTATGGAACTCAATCTTCCTCCTGAACCCACCCCTTGGACTCCACCTTTTCTTTATGGAATAGATCAAAATGCTATAACTTACTTAGTAGGACTTGGAATATTTTTAATGTCTCCGGGGCTTATAAGACAAATCAAGAAATCATTAGGCGCAGCAAAGCCTCTAGTTGACCTTAATCTTAAAACCTTCTTGTTCGGTGGAGGGGCTCTTGTTGGTGGATTCCTAGGAGGTGTACAAATGGGAAGATCTTATCTAGCTCTTATGCCTGAGTCTGTAAGGAAAAGCATTGGAAGCCTAAAAGGATTAGGAGGTCTACTTGTCCCTAAAGACCCAGTAGTAGAGTCTATCGAAAAGCTAGCACAATCTATCCAATCCGACAAAAAAAACCAACAAGGTTCATAATCTAGTCTAAAAAGGGGATGCCTAAAATATTGACTCCTACTATCTTTAATATAAACACTGAGAAAATGATCACTAGAAGCCCAATTATGCAAGATGTAATTCTTTCTTTTTCTGATTTTATTTTTTCAGGATTTCCACGAGCAAATTGAATTTGGATGGCAGAGTAAATTATGCACAAAAACACGTAAAGTCCCGCCAATCTTAATCCTAACCCAAAAACGTTAAAAAATATAAACCTCTCAGGTTGAAAATAAATACAACCAACAGCTGAATAATATCCTCCATCTAAAAGACACTTTGTACACTTGGAGTTTTCTGATGAATCTGTATATCTATTGCATAAATCACCTATTTTACTTACTATAGCCTTTTTATCCCTTAAATAAGCCTCTTCAGGAGTAAGACATCTACAATCAGGATCGCGTGGATCTGGAGTACTTTGCTCTCCTCCCAAAAAACAAACAGGAGGATCAACATCTTTACCCGTGTTTTTTATCTCCTTAATAACGCTTGTATACTTCTCAACTACCTGAGCAGTTTTTCTTAACTCTCCAAGTCCTGGTAAGTAACCTAGCCCTTTCGCTGCCTTAACTACAATTCCTACAAAGTTTGGAACATCCGAATCTTTTTGTAAATTATCCCTTATAGCATTAATTGCTTCTATACTACAACATTTATTTTTCCCTTCTACACCTGGCAAGCCACAGTCAAAAAGAGGCAGCTCATTCACTTTAAGCTTTTTTTTAGCATCCTCTAAAGTCTTCTCTTGGGAGTATACGTTAGAGGCTTGAAATGTGGCCAAAAATAATACAATAATGGATAAAAAAAGAAGCCTTTTTACACCCATACATTAAAAGAGTAGTAGATTTTTATAAAAAATTCAACCTTGATCCTCTGTCTCTTCCTCTAGAGCTCTTTTAATATAATAGAAAATTATTATCAACATAATAATTATAAATATCTTAGTCCCGGCTTTTATACCGTATATATTATCAGAAAGTCGCAAACGCGCCTCTATCCTTTTTACATGCTTCTCTTTTATGTAACCCTTTGCAGCCATCTCTCGCACAAAATTTCTTATATCCTCATCATTCATCGTATGAGCTGTTTTCCCAAAAATTAACCGACTGATTGCGCTACTTTTACCAAAAATAAAACCTGCTATATCAGAAAGTACTGGAGGGAGCAACCTTATAAGCCAATGCTCTTGCATAAACTGAACAAACTTCTCAATCCAAATTTCATTGGTATCATACACAAAATCAGATCCAAATATTCCTTTTAGCGAAGAAGTTGCTTTTAAGATTTCTTCAAAAGCAGAAAAATCACCTTTTAAAGCTGCAGCCTTATAAGCAGATTCAAACTTTATAATCTCCTCGTGATATTTAATAATCGTCATTCTATCATTTATATCCCTTTCAAAAAGTCTTGTACCTGTCTGTTGAAGGTATTTTTCTACCTCACTTCTGTCCGTTTCACCCACCACCGGAAAACCCTCTCCATTTTTTATCCAATAAACTTGGGCTGTCTGGGTAAAAATGTCCTTCTCTTCATCCCCGTAAGTTACAAGCTCTTTGCCCTCTTCATCAGCAAAATCTATATTTTCAAACCTAGCAGAGATTCTATTCGAATTTTGAGGATCGAAAAACACTTTGTAAATAACCTTCTCTTCTTCAGACAAGGAGTCTAAACCTCTATCCTGGACATATTCTCTCACATTCAAATACCTCTCTCCTGGCTTGCCTGCCAAAAGTCTTCTAGTAAGTTTAACATTTGCTGCTGTAATTTGACCGTCAATTATATCCTTGTGTTTTGCTCCATCCCTCTCCCACGTGGCATTTTGAGGAATTTTCCCTTGACTTTTCAAGACTTCAAACATTTCTTTTCTCAACTCCCACCAAGCTCTTGCTAGTTCTTTTAGGTCTTCTTTCTGATAAGTCTCCCAAAAAGCAAATGCTTCTTCTCTAAACTTCATTACTTCTTTTGCTAATTTCCAATTCTTCTTGCGGAGCTTCTTCTTTTCATCTTCGCTCATTCCTGGCGTTATACCTAGGTTTAATATCTCGTCCTTGGACATTTCAAAAAGAAGAGTGTGGGTGGGAATTAACTGCCCATTTACTTCATATAGCTTATCCAACCCTGGGGTAAGTCTTGTTACAGTGCTTAAAAAACTTACTGGCGTTCTCTCAAAGGCCATATAAAGAATTTTTCCTTTGTACTGCCATTTCTTCCTCTCTTCAAACTCTTCTTTTGAAAGATCGAGATTTTCTCCAGCTAAGTTTTTAAACTTGCCTTTAGTTTTTTTTAAGATTTTATCCTTCCTCTTCTCTATCTCTCCTGGGGTATATCTATCTTCATAATCATCCCCTAACTCTGATTTCAACAATCCTTCTTCTATTTCCTTCTTTACTCTCTTCTCAACAGTACCCCACAGAAATGCTGTGCCCCAATTTCGAGTTATATCTATCCACCCCTCCCGATAATTTTCCCATAAGTCTCTTCCTACAATTTCCTTTAATACAGAATCATAAGCTCGTTTTAAAGGATCCTCCTCTCTCCACCCAGCTCTGTCCTCTGGCCCAGGCAGGCTGAACCTCTGCATCCAATGCCTAACAAGCATCACTGCCCTCTCTACTCCATACTGTCTCTCCAGTCTTTCTGCAATTAAAGCATTTGCATCGCCCACTATCTCAGCTAATTTTTCAAAACTCTCCTCATCCATCTCTGTTATCCGGTTCCATACAGACTCTGGAACCCAACCTTTTGCGCGGGATAAAACTTTTTTTCTAACTTCACTTCTTATAAGATAAAGCAGAACTGTGCTCAAATTTTCTTTTCCTCTCCCTAAAAGCCAACTAAGTCTTGGATTATAAGTCTGAAGTAATTTATCAGGAAGAATAGTATCAGCATATCCAGGAGGAGGTTCTACAGCTGCTATTATCCCTAAAGACTTTTCCATTAAACTTCTGGCAACACCAAAATGCCACGCCCTCAAAAGATAATCGGTTAATTCCCTTTCATCTATCCCTATTGTATCTGAAATGTTTAGCAACTCTCTATATGAAGGATTATTCCTTATTAACTCTAAAGCTGTCTCCATAAAAATAGAAAATGCCTCATGTTCTTGTGGGTTCTTTAACAAAACTCGTGCATCAAATAATGTCCTAAAAAAATCTGTATCCATTTGGTTACCATTGTAGGCAAAAGAATCATTCAGCCACATTTCAAAAGTCCGTGCTGCAAGATCTATAAGCTCCTTTTGAAATCCACCAAATATTATTGAAGCCTTCTCTGCATCAAATTGAACAAATAAGTTTTGAAGAGCCTCTAAAGACCGCAGTTTATCATGTACTATCAGTCTGTAAAACTCATGAGCAAATACATGAGCAGAAAATTCATTATCTATATACACTCTCAAACGACTCATTAAACTCTGGAAATTAAGTCTTAAAAGTTCAAAATCTATTTCGTTTTCTTGAGCAAACTTTTCTAAAGTTGCATAAAGTTTTCCACCTTTTTCTGCTTGAGAAATTGCTCGTGTTGTTAAATACTTCAAAAGCTTTATAGCCAATCCTTCCCTGGAAGGATCAAAAGCATTTTGCCACTCTTCTCGATAATCTCCTCCTACATATCTTAAAATTTTGTGTAATACCCTCATAGTATCAAGGAACAGCTGGTTGTTCTTGAACACAAGCTTTCCCCTACCCCCTTCCTCCACCCATTCAAAGAACTCGTTAAAATGAGCAGCTATATATTGAGGAGTAAGCTTATAAAAATCATCAGGTGTAAGCCCCATCGATTCAATATCAAAAAGCATTCCTCCAAATCGAGATGCGATAAGCTCTTCCTCAACTAAAGCTAATTTGTTTAACTTTTTAAACCTTTCCCACTCATGAGCGGTAAAAACTATATCCTCTACAATATCTCTACTTATAACCCCTCTCCCTATCCATTCCTCCAATATATCCCTTACTTTTTCTAATTTCCCTTCCAAAAAAACATCTACATCTACCTCCTGAATCTGCTGCTGCAAGAGAGATATTTCCCTCTCAATAGCTTTTACCTTCTCATCATCTCCAGATTCTAAAGCTGCATGCCTATCTTCTTTGAGCTGCAAAATCCTTCTCCTAACCTCCTCTTGTGCTTTGCCTATCCTTCCCCAATATTCTCCCAAAGCTTCAAGATCTTCACTCTTTAAACTGGCGGTTAATGCTATCTTTTTCATACGCCTTTCTCTTTCTATACTATCCGCAATTTTGTAACTTTCTTCTACAGGATCTTCTAAAACAAAACCAAGCTGATTTCTTTCCAATTCATTTGCTGATTCCTTTAATACTTGCTCTAATTCTCTAACCTTACTGTCATCACCAACCTCATACAATGCCTCTTTAATGCCTTCTACTACTTTTTTAGCTAAATCATCATCAATATAATAAAGCGCTACAAAATCTTCCTTCTGAAGCCAATCCTGAACTCTTTCATTTTCCTCATACAACTTCTTAATAAGCTTTAAAAGATAGGGAGAAGCTTCTTTAGGAATTCTCTCGACTTTAGTTAACTTATTTAAGACCTTCTCTGCTACTTTACCAGTCAACTCGCTCTCCGGCAAAGCGAACTCCTGTAAAGAAGAAGTTTCTCTAAAGCTATCTATAAATACTTGCAAAGCAACCCAAGCTGAAGTTATTTTGCCCTTATCTGTATTTCTATCCGTTGCTCTTCCTTCAAATTCAAAAATAGGCAAAACCCCTCTCTTTCTCAATCTATTATTGGGATCTTTGCGTAGATCTTCATCTATTTTACTTTCCACCACTCTTTTAACCTCTTCTTCATCTACTTGATCTAAAAACTCCTTTACTTGTGCCTTATCCCTTTTTCTTCTATCAAACTCTCTTTTGTCTCTTTCATATTTCTCTTGGACATTTCTCTCTTCTTCACTTATTATTTTTCTCTCAGCTTCTACTCGCTCCATTGAATTAAATTATACTAAAATTAAGCCTCAATCTCTAATCCTCCTCATCTGCCAAATAGAAAGGAGGGTAAAGAAGTTCCAGTAGAGGGAGAGGCCAACCGGGAAGGAAAAGGAAATCCAGGCCAAAAATAGGGGAAATATCAGTTTGCTCTGCATTTGAAAGGCTTTTTGGAATTCAGATAAATTTTCTTCATCCATCTTCATATGCGCTCCTGTTGACTTGCTCATGTAATATTGCAAAAGACCAGTGATAAGAGGAACAGTGTAGTAAATAGGGCTGTTAGCTTGAGCAGGTGAAAGGGTCAAGTCAAATCCTAAGAAAAAGGAGTCTATTGAATTTATATACAAAGCTTTTGAGTACAAAATCTTGTTTAAACCTGCAAATACTTCTTCTCCATTAGATTTTAAGTTTAAAAAAACTCGGAAGGCCTCATATAGAGCAAAAAATACTGGTAGCTGAACAAGCGGTAAAAGACATCCTGCGGCAGGATTCACCCCAGCCTTTTGATAAAGCTCAATTTGGGCTTTTTGAAGCTTCTCCTTGTCGCTTTTGTATTTTTTTGAAAGCTTTTCAAGCTCTGGTCTTAGCTTCTGCATTTTTTTAGCAGCCTCCATTTGCTTTTTGAAAAGAGGATAGGTTATTGCTTTAATCGCCAAGGTCAAAAGCAGAATAGCCCAGCCTAAAGCTCCAGGAATTTTAAAAATCTCAAATACTTTGTAAAAGGCCACCAATAAATTAAGAAGCGGAAAGACAAAAAGGTTGTTGAAAAAGCTCGGGGAAAGCATAAGGTCTTTTGAGTTTAAACTGTAAGCCTCTTTCTTCCTTTTGCCCTTCTTCTTTTAATAACGTTCTGACCTGCTTTTGTGGACATTCGGGCTAAAAAGCCGTGCTTTCTCTTTCTTTTTTTCTTTTTAGGCTGCCAAGTGCGTTTCATAAGGTTTGATTTTAACAAAAGCAAAAAGAAAAAACAACTGAATGAAGTGATTTATTTATTCTTTTTTAAACCTTTTCCAACCGGAAATCTCCAAGTAAGTATAAATGCAATCACCATTAAAGCAAAAGCTATTTGGGCCAAAGCAATTG
>WFWI01000055.1 GCA_015491205.1 Candidatus Microgenomates bacterium
ACTTTATTCCAAAAATTTATATCAAATGCAGGATAAACAACCAAAGAATCGCGCTTGTAAACCTTTTTCACCCTTTCTTTTACTTCCTCAGAAATAGAAAGCACTATATCTGCCCTTTGGGCGGAAATCCAGTCCCATTTCTTAAGATATGAAAGGTAAGGGTTTAAAATCTTTCTTGCCAACTCTCCAAGATATTCCCCAGAATCGTAGTACAAAAACCTAGGAGGGGTTAGGATATAACTTATGTGTAAGGTGTCAGGCTTTGTGATTACAGATTTAGCAAAATAAGCTGTTAAAGAAATGACTAAATCAAATCCTGTAAAATTAAAACTTTCAAACGCAAGGGGATAAAAGGGCAAGGATAAAATTCGATTTCTTTTAATAAAAGAAGGAAATGAGGCTATAAAACTTTCGTTTACTATTGCATTTCCTAACCAATAAGTTTTCTTCTCATCTCTGTAAGAAGTAAAAAATATAGCTTTAGGAAACACCTCCTTTAAAACCAAAAGAAGCCTTTCTGCCCCTCCCCATTTATCCAGCCAGTCGTAAACTATAGCAACCTTTAACTTTTCCATGGCTCCTTGCCAAGCTCTAGCCTTGGGTATCTGTCAAGGCTCTCAAAATTTTTTAAAAACAAACCTTTTTTTGCTTTAAAATAGGCTGCTACTCCAATCATCGCAGCATTGTCCGAAGTTAGATAGTCTAAAGGAGGAAAATAAACTTCACCTTTAAACCTTCTTACAACTCTTCTTACTAAAACTCTCAACCTCCTATTTACCGAAACCCCTCCTACAACAATCACTCTTTTAATTCCCGTTTTTTTTATTGCTCTTTCAAGCTTTATAACCAAAGTCCCAAAAACTGCCTCTTGAAAAGAAGAGGCTAACTCTCTCAAATTTTTGACTTTAAAATCTTCTCCTTTTTGTTTTAAAAAATAATAAAAACTTGTTTTAAGTCCTGAAAAGGAAAAATCAAGCCCTGGATGCCTTATCATAGGCCTTGGAAAATTAAAAAAATCTTTGTTTTCAACATCTTTTGCCAATCTTTCAATAACAGGACCACCAGGATAACCTAATCCCAACATTTTAGCTGCCTTATCTAAAGCCTCTCCTGCTGCATCATCTAAAGTCTTCCCGATTATTTCGTAATCTAAATGATCTTTAAAAATAACAAGTTCCGTATGACCCCCCGAAACAATAAGCACAAGAGAGGGAAAGTTAAAATCTCTTTTGGGGTTCCCATTTCTATTTTGAGCAAAAACAGAGTAAATATGTCCCTCCAAATGATTCACTGGAATTAAAGGTTTTTTATAAGTTCTTCCCAATTCCTTTGCCTTTCTAATCCCCACCTCCAAAGCTATAGCTAACCCTGGACCAACTGTCACCGCAAAATAATCCATTTTTGCCAGATCCGGTTCTTTTCCACCTCTTTTAAGTTTTTTTAATGTCTCCTCAACCACCCAATCGATCTTTTCTTCATGAGCTCGGCGAGCTAAAGAAGGCACAACCCCGCCCCATTTCTTATGAATAAGCGCTTGAGAATAAATTACATTAGAAAGTACTCTGCGGGCCTGAACTACAGCAGCTGCTGTTTCATCACAAGAAGTCTCTATTGCAAATATCATACTTTGATTTCAGAAATTTCAATCGTACGCTCACGCTTATTCCTGTAATCCATTTTTATATATATCAAACAAGAAGATTTTATTTTCTCTGTCACTTCTCCTATCCTCTCACCCCATTCAATAAAAACAACTCTTGCCCTTCCCACTAATTTCTCTAAGTTGAACTCCTCTATCTCCTCTGCGTCCCTCACTCCCCACAAGTCAAAGTGATAAAAATACTCTACTTTTCGAGCTTCATATTCAAAAAAACCAACAAAACTAGGTGAAACGATCTCCTCTTTAACGCCTAAAAATTTCCCAACACCTTTGGCAAGCTGAGTCTTTCCTACACCTAATTCTCCCTCTACTATAAAAACAAGACCTCTATCTTTTGCAAAGGATAAGTATTTACCAGCAAAATACTCTCCTAGCTCCCTTGTTTGTTTAGGAGAAGAAGAAGTAAATCTACGAGTACTTGAAAAAACTACCTCTCCCTTCCTCAACAATTTAATTTTTGAAAAGGAAAGGTCTATAACGGTCGAAGGTTTTTTGTAAGGAAGCTTCCCAGCATCAACTATAAGATCAAGTTCTCTCTTTTTTTTGTCAGACAAAGTATTCAAAAATGAATCAACATCCCAATGAGGCCCTTTACCACTTATGTTGGCAGATGTAGCAGTTATAGGCTTCCCGAAGGCTTTAACCAGCTTTATTACAGGCTCAAAAGCAGGCAACCTTACTCCCAAAGTATTCTTCTCAGATACTATAAGAGAGGAAACTTTTCCCTTTGAAGGCAAGACCACTGTAAAAGGACCAGGCAAGAGCTCTTTTAAAACCTTCTCCTGCTGCTTGTTAACCTCAACTAAGTTTTTTAACATTTCAAATGAGTCAACAAAAACAGAAATTGGCTTGCCTGGAGGACGGTTTTTAAAAGAAATAAGTTTCTTTACTGCTTTGTCTGAGGTAGCATCTGCTAAAAAACCATAAACTGTGTCAGAAGGGAAAACCACCAACCCTTCTTTATTCAAAACTTCAAGAGTTTTCTGAATTATCTTTTCTTCTCCAATTTTCTTAAACTCGATTCTTCTCATTAACCTAAATTTTACTAAAACTTGTGTTAAAATTTAATCCTATGGCTGTGAAAAGGCGAAAGAAAAACAAAAACTTGAAGATAGATTTCAATATAAAAAATCTTTTTCTGTTTTTATTCATCGCCTTCTTTTTTTATTCCCTCTTCTCCGCCGCCAAGACAGAAGTACAAAAGGCCCTGCCTGAAATAACTCTCCAACAGCTAGCAAGTGATGTAAAGCAAAAGAAAGTAGAATCCCTTGAGATCGTAGGAAACCGTATAATCATAAAATACAAAGATGGAAGATTTGCTACTGCAAATAAAGAAACAGGCCAAAGCATTTTCACACTCCTAAAAGAATTCAAAGTAAACCCTACAACTGTTCCTATAAAGATAAGAAATGCAGGAAATCAACAAGGATTTTGGACACTTATAAGTAACCTAATCCCCACTTTATTAATGATAGGTTTTTTCCTTTTTCTCTTTCGTCAAGCAAGAGGAACGCAAGAACATATTTTTTCATTCGGTCAAGCCAAAGCAAAAAGATTCACCAAGGATATGCCTAAAGTAACCTTCAATGATGTTGCTGGAGTAGAAGAAGCCAAACAAGAGCTCCAGGAAGTCGTAGACTTCTTAAAGAATCCAGAAAAGTATAAAAAGTTGGGGGCTCGCACTCCAAAGGGAGTAATTCTCATTGGCCCTCCTGGTTGTGGAAAAACCCTGCTTGCTAAAGCTGTAGCAGGTGAGGCTAATGTTCCTTTTTTTTCAATTGCAGGCTCTGAATTTATGGAGATGCTTGTGGGAATTGGAGCTGCAAGAGTAAGAAATCTCTTTGCTACTGCCAAGAAAAATGCTCCTTCAATTATCTTTATAGACGAAATTGACGCAATAGGAAGAGCAAGAAGCGTGGGTGTCCTGCCCTCCCACGATGAAAGAGAACAAACATTAAATCAAATTTTGGTCGAAATGGATGGTTTCGAACCTTACGAGAGAGTAGTTGTCATTGCAGCTACGAACCGGGGCGACCTTTTGGATTCTGCACTTTTAAGACCAGGCAGGTTCGATAGACGAATAATTCTGGACTATCCAGACTTAGAGGGTAGAAAGGCTATTTTAAAAATTCATGCTAAAGGAAAACCCTTTGCAGATAATGTTGATTGGAACAAGATTGCCAAAAGAACCATTGGATTCTCAGGAGCTGATCTTGAAAACATGCTCAACGAAGCTGCTATAAAAGCTGCCAGAGAAGGAAAGGAAAAAATAACTATGGAAGATTTAGAGGAGGCAGCAATTAAGGTTAAACTTGGGCCTGAGAAAAAAAGATTACAATCCGACTACGACAGAAGGCTAACCGCCTATCATGAATCAGGCCACGCTATAGTAGCTCATTTCCTTCCTCATACTGACCCAGTACACAGAATTTCCATAGTATCGCGTGGCTTAGCCTTAGGGTATACGCTTGTTCCTCCTGCTAAAGACAAGCTCCATGAAACAAAGTCTCAACTGATGGAGAGAATAACAGTAATGCTGGGAGGGCGGGCAGCAGAAGAACTTGTTTTTAACGAAATAACCACAGGTGCTGCCAACGACTTTGATCAAGCCACACGGCTTGCAAGACTCATGGTAGTTGAGTATGGGATGAGTGACCTTGGTCCAATAAATTTAGGACCAACCATTGATGTGACTGAATGGGGCAAAAGCTTCTTCCAACAAGATCAAATATCTGAAGAAACTCTAGCCAAAATTGACAGAGAAGTAAAAAAGATTCTAGACGCCTGCTATAAAAGAGCTAAAGAAATTTTGAAAACTCACAGAAAAGAACTTGACAAAGTTGCAGAAGCACTTGTAAAACAAGAAACCCTTGATCAGGAGGACTTTGAAAAAATTGTTGGCAAAAAGAAAAATGAAACTGGTTCTCATTGATGGAAACGCAATATTGCATAGGGCTTTTCACGCTCTTCCTCCTTTAAAAACAAGCTATGGTTTTCCTACCAATGCTATCTTTGGCTTTTTTTCAATGCTCAATAGGATAATAAAGGATTTTAATCCTGACTATCTAGCTGTTGCTTTTGATACTCCTGCTCCCACCTTCAGAAAGAAGCTCTACAAAGAATACCAGGCTCAAAGGCCAAAGATAAAAGATGAGTTTAAAATCCAAATTCCAAAGGTAAAAGAAGGATTAAAAGCTGCTGGAATATTTCAAATTGAAAAGGAAGGTTATGAAGCAGATGATATCATCGGTAGCCTATCCCAAAAAGCAAAGGATAAACTTAACATATTTGTTGTCTCAGGCGATAAAGATATTCTGCAGCTTTGTACAAAAAACGTTTTTGTCCTACAACCAAAGGTTGGCGTCACAAAGCTTTACCTTTACACGCCAGAGGAGGTGGAAAAAAGGCTGGGAATTAAGCCTGAGCTTATTCCAGATCTTAAAGCCTTAGCTGGAGATCAATCCGACAATTACCTTGGAGCCAAAGGCATCGGACCTAAAACAGCTATAAAGCTCTTGCAAAATTTTGGAACAGTTGAAAACCTTTTTAAAAATATTGATAAGGTGGAGGATGAAAGGATAAGAAAAATTTTGCTTGAGTACAAGGATCAAATCTTCTTAGGAAAAAAGCTGGCTGTTATTTTAAGGGACGTTCCAATAGAGGTGAATCTCGAAAGCCTTAAATTTGAAAAGGTAAAAGAGGATTTTAAAGAATTTTTGAAAGATTACGAAATGACCTCGCTCATAAAACGCTTTTTTGAAGAGGAAAAGAAAGAAGAAAAAAAGGAAAAGAAGGAGGTCCAAGCGAGTTTGTTTTAAAAATTTTGTAGAATTTTCCTATGTGCGGAATTTTTGGGTATATTGGAGAAAAAGAAAATATTTCCAAAGCAATAATTGAAGGCTTAAAGTCCTTAGAATACCGCGGCTATGACTCCTGGGGAGTAGCAATTGCCAAAAAAAGGAAAGTCTTTATTCACAAACAGGTTGGCAAGATTGGTAAAGCTAAACTCAAAAAAATAATCTCTGACTGCGGTATAGGCCACACTCGCTGGGCAACCCATGGAGGAGTACACAAAAAAAACGCCCATCCTCATAAAGACTGCACAGGAAAAATAATCCTTGTTCACAATGGTATTGTAGAAAATTTTGAAACCTTAAAAAAAGAACTTGAAAGAAAAGGCCACAAATTTATCTCTGAAACTGACACTGAAGTAATAGCTCATTTAGCAGAGGAAATTTACAAAAAAACAAATGATCCCAAAAAGACTGCGTTGCAAGTTTTCAAAAAACTCCAGGGACTCAATGCCATAATTATTCTATTCCCAGAGGACAAGGCTTTTTATGCCATAAAAAACGGCTCTCCGCTTGTGACAGCAAAGACAGATAAAGCTGTTATCTTAGCCTCTGATGTCCAAGCGCTACTTCCCTATTCCCAGCAAGTTTACTTTTTAGACGATAACGAACTTTTAGAAGCAAAAAAAGGAACACTAAAACTTTTTGACCTTAACGGTAAGGAGAAAAAATTTAAATTTATAAAAACCAACTTCTCTCCCAGCCAAGCTGAGCTTGGAAAATATAAACATTATATGATAAAAGAGATAAATGAACAGCCAAAGGTTGTTGAGTATATTGCAAATCACGAAAAGGAAAACATCGAAAGACTGGCAAAAACTATAAAAAAGGCCTATGGAACTTATTTTATTGGCTGTGGGACTTCTTACTTTGCTGGCCTTGCAGCTACCTATCTTTTCTCAAAAATTGCCAAACGCCATGTGAATGCAGTTGTGGCCTCTGAGTTTTCCTATTACCTTGATTTTATTAAAAAAGAAAGCCTTGTTGTAGCCTTATCACAATCAGGAGAAACCATAGATATTATCGATAACGTCAAAAAGATAAAAGAAAAAGGAGCGAAAGTTTTTGCTTTAACAAATGTTCTGGGATCAACTCTTTACAGGCTGTCTGACGACAAAATGCTTCTTAATGCTGGGCCAGAAAAGTGCGTGGTGGCAACCAAGTCATATATTGCCAAAATAGCAATTTTGTTTTTAACAGCTCATTCCCTTTCCCAAACTTTTGAAAAAGGAAAAACTGAGCTTGAAAAAACCATCCCTCAAGTAGAGAAACTTATAAAATCAAAACAGATAAAGAAAATAGCCAAAAGAATAAAAAATAAAGAACACATTTTTGTGATTGGCAGAGGAATCTCATACCCTGTTGCTTTAGAATCAGCCCTTAAAATAAAGGAAGTGTCCTACATTCACGCAGAAGGCTTTCCTGGAGGAGAGTTAAAACATGGAGTAATTGCTCTTATTGAAAAAGGCACCCCAGTTATTGTCTACAACCCAAGGGACGAAACCTACGAAGATACGCTTTCAGCTGCTTACGAGGTAAAAGCAAGAGGAGCTTATGTAATTGGAGTTTCTGATAAAAACTCTCCAGCCTATAATGAGTTTATAGAGATTGAAAAAAACGGCGAGGCAATAATTATCCCCCAAGTTGTCATTGCCCAGCTTTTGGGCTATTATCTTGCTTTAGAAAGAGGCTATGACCCTGACAAACCCAGGAATCTCGCAAAGAGCGTAACAGTGAAGTAAAATTCCAAATCCCAAATTCCAAGCTCCAAACAAATTCCAATTACTCAAATCCCAAACAATTTTTTGAGATTTGTTTGGTCATTGGAATTTGGTACTTGGAATTTCTATCACTCGGGTGGTAATTCCGGGTAGTGGCACTTTTTCCATTTTTTACCACTTCCACACCAACAAGGGTCATTCCTGCCAATTTTTTTCTTTTTAACCCCGGGAGAAATTGCTCTAACAGAAACTTGTTGCTCCTTTTCTTTTGTCAAATCAACACCTGAGGCAGGCTTATATTCAAGTTGCTTCTTCTCTTCTTCCTCTAAAACAACCTCTGCTTCCACCAAAACTAGTCTTCGCAAAAACTCCTGATTAATAGAGGAAAGGAGTCTCTCAAACATAGAATAAGCCTCATTTTTGTACTCAACCAAAGGATCATACTGACCATATCCCCTAAGCCCTATTCCCTCTCGCAACGATTCAACCGCTGTCAAATGATCCATCCAAAACTTATCCAAAACAGAAAGAAACACCATCTTAACAATCTGCGGCCATGCCTTTCCATAACGCTTTGCTTTTTGTTCATAGAATTTAACAAACTCTCCAAGCAACCAATCTTGTAAACCTTTAATATCCCCCTTTTTTGCAAAACTCTCAAGCTTTTTTATATCAACAAAAGGTAAAAGTGATAAAACTGCTCTTTCAAAAAAATCTTTCTCTTTATCAGAAAGAGAAGTTCCTACTAAAAAGGCAGAATTTACTAAGTTCTCCAGTTCCTCCTGCGCGATTTCAAAAACTTCATCATCAACCTTGCCTTCAATTTCGGCTTTTTCCATCATTTTTCTCCTGAGGCCATAGACAATTTCCCTTTGTTTGTTTAAAACGTCATCAAATTCAACTAGGTTTTTTCTGATATCAAAGTTAAACCCTTCTACTTTAACTTGAGCCTGCTCTATTACTTTTGTTACCATCGGATGCTCTATCGGCTGATCCTCAGGTAGGTTCAAAAAAGTCATTATTTTTGAAATCTGTTCGCCTCCAAAGATTCTCATCAAATCATCCTCCAAAGAAACAAAAAAGCGCGAATCTCCAGGATCGCCTTGCCTACCTGCTCTTCCCCGCAGTTGATTGTCAATTCTTCTTGACTCGTGTTTTTCTGTTCCTATCACATAAAGCCCACCAAGCCCAACTACCTCATCATGCTTTTTTTGCCATAGGGCTAGCTTCTTTTTAAACTCTTCCTCTAGTTTTTTTCTTTCTTTGGCGGTTTTTGCTTTCAAAAGCTTTGTTTTTAGATCGTGCTTTGAAGGAGGCATTCCACCAAGCACAATATCAACGCCCCTTCCTGCCATATTGGTAGCAACAGTTACAGCACCTTTTTCTCCTGCACGGGCAATTATATAAGCTTCCCTTTCATGATTTTTTGCGTTTAAAACCTCATGAGGAATCCCCCTGCGCTTTAAAATAGCAGAAACTATCTCATTTTTTTCAATTGAGGTGGTCCCTACCAAAACTGGCCTGCCTTGCCTGTTAAGCTCTTCTATAAGATCTGCTACAGCTTTAAACTTTGCTTTTTCTGTTTTGAAGATCAAATCATCGTGATCCTTTCTTATTACTGGACGATGCGTGGGAATAACTACAACATCCATATTGTAAATTTTTTTAAACTCCTCTGCCTCAGTGGCCGCAGTTCCTGTCATACCGGCCAGTTTCTCGTATTTGCGGAAATAATTTTGAAGCGAAATTGTAGCCAAGGTTTTGGACTCCTTTTGAATTGGCACTCCTTCTTTTGCCTCAATTGCCTGATGAATCCCCTCAGAAAACCTCCTGCCTGGAAGGAGCCTGCCAGTAAACTCGTCAACAATAATTACCTCGTTGTCCTTTACAATATAATCCTTGTCCCTTTTAAAGAGGGTTAAAGCTTTTAAAGCTGCCTCTATGTGATAAAGTGTTTCATAATCCTTTTCATAAAGATTTTTTACTCCAAGATATTTTTCAACTTTTTTAATCCCCTTCTCAGTCAAGTACACGCTCCTGGCTTTTTCATCCACAACATAGTCAGCCTCTGGGTCAAGCCTTTTAACTAGTTTTGCGTATTCATAATAGCGAGAAACATCTTCCTCCTGCGGAGCGGAGATTATGTGCGGAGTCCTTGCTTCATCAATCAGAATCGAATCAGCCTCATCAATTACGGCAAAGTGAAAACCCCTTTGGACCATTTCGGATAATGAACTTGCCATATTATCCCGCAAATAATCAAAACCAAACTCGCTGTTTATTCCATAGGTAATATCAGCTTGATACGCTTCTTTTCTGGTTATCCTTCTAAGGTGCACTAATCTCCAATCTTGAGCATTAGGGTCAAAATACTCTGGGTCATAAATAAAGGAAGCCTCTTGAATTATAGCTGCAGTTGATAGCCCCAAAAAATGAAAAACTGTACCCATCCAACCACAATCTCTCCGCGCAAGATAGTCGTTAACTGTAACCAAATGCACTCCTTTGCCAGTTAAAGCATTAAGATAAAGCGGAAGGGTGGCTGATAAAGTTTTACCCTCTCCTGTTTTCTGCTCTGCCACCTTCCCTTCATGAAGGGCTATTCCAGACATAAGCTGTACATCATAATGTCTTTCTCCTAAAACCCTGCGTGCGGCCTCGCGCACCAAAGCGAAAGCATAAGGTAAAATCTCATCTAAACTCTTCTTCCTGCTTTGAACTTCTTCTTTTAAGTTTTCAGTAACCCTGGGAAACTCTTCATCCTTTAACCTTCTGACTTCACTCTCTAAAGAGTTTATTTCTTGCACTATTTTTCTATAGCGGGAGAGTTGTTTTTCATTGTAATCAAAAAATTTTTTTAAAAACCCAAGCATGTCACTTCAATTTTTCTGCTCTCAATCCCTCAATAAGCTCTTGAGGAATTATTAAAATTTTATAAGCAGAAATCCTCTTTTTTTCCTCTCCTGCCTCCTGCCTGTACACAAAAATAATATAGTCGTTCTCTTTGATTTTAGAAAATCTAGTTCTCTCAAATTCAAAATTATTTTCAGTAAGTATAAGTTTACGCGTGTTCCTCTTAACCTCAACTATTTTCTCTGTCTTAAGTTCTGTCAACACTCTTAAAAAAGACTCTTCATTATCTACCTCAACTACTATCCCTGAAAGAGTTCTATACCTCTCATCTTTATAAACTTCCAAAACGTTTATACCCCCCTCCAACTCAGGCCCAACTGCAAATATATAATCTCCTTTTTCAAAATCTTTTCTTTCAATCTCTGTAAGTCTACCACGAGTAATCTTAAAATACCTGGTTAACTGCCCATCTACCTTTATTTCCCCTGCATCCTCTAATATAAAACCCTGATCAGTCACCTCTTTTACAAATCCAGCTACTACTTTTTCTAGTTTGTCCTTAAGTTTCTTAGTTTGTTGCTCAACTTTTTCTTTTAGCTTCTCAACTTGGTTTTTGTCTATATCAGCTTCGTCTGTGGCTGCAAGCACATTGCCAACCAAAACAATTGAGAAAAACAAGACTAATATTTTTTTCATACCTTCCTTTCAAGATAATAAACTACTATCTCCCTTTCTAAATTAACCAAAGTTGGATCTGTCGGATAAGAATAAATTTTTATTCTATTTTCACCTAAAGACAGCTCAACCTCGATTTCTACCTTCTCCTCTTTTGTAAACACAGCCTTTTCAAAAACAGGAGAGGCAACCACAACCAGAGAATCCTTTGGCACTTCAAATACAAGCTTAACTCTGTTTTCTCTTACAATAGAGTTGTCTAAAGGTGAAAGAACTTTTATGCCTTTAATAGGAGATACAGTTGGACTAATATTTGATCTTTTTGCAGGTGACTTTACTTCCTCTTTCAAAGATAAAGAGACTTTAGAGTCAGTACGTGAAAGAACAATAACTGCTAATATAAGACCGACTATCGCCCCAAATAACGCTGCAAATAGTTTTTCTTTTTTCATAAGCCATGCAAAAACCTAGCCAAAATTTCTGGGATAGCTTCTATTATATCATCAATATTATACCAGTAAGCTTTTCTTTCAAAAAGCTGGTAGGCAGCTGATTTAACAAAATATGATGCCAAGACTGCAGAAATTAAAGGGCCATTCTTAGTGTAAAAGGAAGAAACTAACCCTGCCAATACATCGCCTGTACCACCTTTTGCAAGCCCGGCGTTTCCGCCTTTAACTTTAACAAAGCTCTCTCCATCGGTTATCCAATCCTCAACCCTTTTTAACAAAATCACACAGTTAAACTCCTTTGCCAAACCGATAAACTCCTCTTTTTGCAATGAATCCGCGTTTATACCAAAAACTCTTTCAAACTCCTTTTTGTGAGGAGTTAAAATAGGCTTTTTTTTCAGTCCTTTTAAAGCCTCAACCTCTAGCATCTGAAGAGCACCTGCATCAATCACAAACCGCTTTTCTGTAAAATTCTTCAAGAGGAAATGCACAAGTGCAAAAGTATATTCTGCTTCATTCTTAAGTTTCAAAATAGAAGAAAAAGAAAGCCTAAGCAACTTTTTTCTTCTTGCCTCTGACACCTTCCCTCTTACCATTCCTGGACCAATTAAAACACAATCATCCTCCTCAATATAGGAAAGTAGATCTTTTTTCTCAACCACAATGCCTGATAGAAACTTTTTTTTCAAAGAAAGAAAAACTTGGTTGTTTTCACGCGTGGAACTGTAGTGAACTATATCAACAAAATAGCTTGCTATCCTGGCTGCCCAAATGGAAGCTGCATGAAAAAGCCTGGAGCCACCAATTACAAGAAGCCTGCCATTCTGCCCCTTGTGTGAGTCCTTTGGAGGAAGATACAACTTCTCCAAAACTTTTCTTAATTCTATTCCTTCTACCTTTACCTCTTCATTCTCCAACTTTTGCGCTTTTCGCCTTTCGCTTTGCGCTTTATTTCGCATATAACCTATACAAATTCGCTCCTATTCTTTTAAGTTTAAAGATGTGAATTTTTCCTACCTCACGAGTATTTTTAACATGAGGTCCTCCGCAGAACTCTTTTGAGTAATCACCTATAAAATAAACTTTTACTTTTTCCGGATATTTTTCTTTGAAAAAAGCTTTTGCACCAATCTTATGAGCCTCCTCCTTTGGCATGATCTTAAAGTAAACTGGTAAGCCCTCTTTAATCTTTTCATTTACAATTCTCTCAACCTCTCTAATGTGGTTTTCTTCGACTTTGACAGGAGAGTAAAAGTCAAACCTTAGCCTTTCAGCGGTTATATTTGACCCCTCCTGCCTTACTCCATCTCCCAAAACATCAAAAAGTGCCTGATGAATAAGATGGGTGGCTGTGTGATATTTTATTGTTTGCTCGCTCCTGTCTGCCAACCCTCCTTTGAACTTTTTCTCAGCACCTTTGCGAGAAATTGCTTTATGCTTTTCAAACTCTGCTCTAAACTCTTCTTCATTTATTTTTTGCCCTTTTTCCTCAAAAATTTCCTTGACTATCTCCAGGGGGAAACCATAAGACTGATATAAATCAAAGGCTTTTTTGCCGTCAATCTCATCAATTTTTTCAATTACCCTCATCCCTCGTTTGAGAGTTGACTTGAAGCGTTTTACTTCATCAGAAATAACTGGCAAAATCTTTTCTCTATCTTTGTCCCCAAAATATACTCCTTTATAAATTTCAACGACCTCTTGTGCAGCCTTAAGGAGAATTTCAGAATCTACCTGACTAGAAAGCTGATAGACCTTCACAGCTACGCGGCGAAGAAGTCTTCTTAAAACATAACCTTGCTCTTTGTTGGAGGGTAAAACTCCATCCTTTATCAAAAACACCGCTGCCTTTATATGATCAGCAATTATCCTAAGGTTTCTTTTAACCGCTTCCTCCTTATACTCTCTTCCAACCAACTCCTCAACCCTTTTGATAATTGGAAGATAAACTTCGGTTTTAAAAACATCCGGATCATCCTGCAAAGCAGCCAAAATCCTCTCCAATCCTCCTCCAAAATCAACGTTTTTGGAAGGAAGGAGAGAAAAACTGCCATCTTCAAGCTTTTTATACTGCATAAAAACAGAGTTTCCAATCTCCAAAAACCTGCCGCAATCGCAGTTTGGATGACAGTAGGGGCCAAAAGCAGGATCGTGATTTACTTTCTCAAAAAGGTAAAAAACCTCACTATCAGGGCCTCCAGGCTCGCCAGGCGGCATATTTTCAGGCACACCAGCCCTTGACCACCAGTTTTTTTCAGCAGGATATTTAAAAATCCTTTCTCCAACCTCTGCCTTTATGCCATACTTTTTAAAAATCTCCTTCCAAATCTCTATTGACTCCTCATCCGCTGGCAAATCCTTGTAGCCTTTAAAAACTGTGACATAAAGCTTTTCAGGGTTAAAACCTAAAACCTCAACAAGAAACTCAAAAAACCAGTTCAGTTGCTCCTTTTTAAAATAATCTCCCAAAGACCAGTTGCCCATCATTTCAAAAAAGGTAGTATGCCTATTGTCTCCAATCTCCTCTATATCCTGGCTTCTAAAGCAGCGCTGGATATTATAAAGCCGCTTTCCCAAAGGATGTGGCTCTCCTAAAAGATAGGGGACAAGTTGCTGCATTCCAGAGCCTGTAAAAAGCGTGGTTGGATCGTCTTTTGGAACAAGGGGAATTGGAGGAACTTCCTTGTGTCCCCGCTCTTCCCAAAACTTAGAAAAAGCCTGTCTTAAGTCCTTGTAGGTTATCTTTGGCATAGATTGAAAATTATAACATTTTACAAACAAAAAAAACTCAAAACTCAAAACTTAAATCTCAAATCCACAACCTAAATCTTAAATCTATTTAAGTTTTGAGCTTTGAGTTATGGTTTTGAGTTTTGAGTTTTTTATATATCCTCACTGTCTCTTCTGCAGTCTTTTCAAAATCAAACTTCTTAATCACCACTTCTCTTTCTTTCTGCCAATTCTCACTGTTTGCCCACTCTCTCACTCCTGAAATGGCCTTCTTTATACTATCTTTCTCTTTGGGATCAAAATAGAATACCGCATCTCCATAAAGTTCTTTGAAAACCTTAAGCTCCGAGGCTAAAACTGGACAACCAAAATACAAGGCTTCCAAAAGGGTCAGCCCAAAACCTTCTGCTAAAGAAGGATGAACTAAAGCCTCAGCTTTTTTATAAAGGTACTTTAGCTCTCCTCTTTCCAAATTATGCAAGAAAACAAGCTTTCTACCTAAATATTTTTTAAATACCTTTTTTAGCCTCTTTGCAAAAAAATCATCAGGCCCAACCAAAACAAACTTCCCTTCAAAAGAACTCTCTAAAAAAGCCTCAATTGCAAACTCTACATTTTTGTGCGGATAAAAGTTGCCTACATAAAGGAAAAACGGCTTTTCAACTTTTACTTTTTTTTCCTTTGCCAGAACAAGCTCCCTATCTACTCCTTCATAAACAACCTTTATTTTCAAAGCTTTTGCTCCAACTCCAACAAGCTCCTCCTTTACGACCTTTGAAGGTACTATTATTTTAGCTGCCCTTTTAAAGGCGGCTTGCAGAACGCTTCTGTAAAAAAAGTGCTTTAGCTCGTAAGCTAGCCTTCCCTTAGTAGAGGCCCTGCCGGTTTTAAATTTCAAGGGGGTTAAATCGTGGATTGTAATTACAAAATTTTTAGGATAAAGCACAGGGTAGGAAAAATAGGTAAAGTGAACAAGATCAAGCTTGTCCTTTAAAAGCTCCTTTAAAAAAAAGCTTTGCTCAGCCAAACTGTGCCAGCGGCCCTTTACAAAGCGTAATTTATAATTTTTAGGAAGCCCAACCTTCCTTTCATCCTCCCTTAAAAAATAAACAAAAACTTTTGCTTCCTTTGGCAAAAACTTTGGCAAATGATAAAGAAGGTTTCTGATGTAAACTCCCACTCCAGTTTGAAAATAAAGCCTAGCATCAATCCCAAGCCTCATAGCTTGTGCTGGGAAATCTTAAAATCCAAAGCCTTTAAAACTAAAAAAGATAAAATCCTTGGAGTAGTTTTTAGATAATGCTTCTTAAAAAATATTTTCATTGCATTATAAAAATGATACCGAGCAAGCCTTCTTATTTTCCTGTCCTTTCCTGAAAGACCGCTTTTGTATTTAAAATGCACTGCTCTATATTTTGGATAGAAAAAAATTGAATAGCCAGCTTTTACAATTCTAAAGGATAAATCAAGGTCCTCGCCATACATAAAAAACTCCTCGTCAAAGCCACCTACCTCCTCAAAAACCTGCTTTTTGATAAGGAAAAACGCGCCAGAAGGCGAGTCAATTTTGTGAATTTTGCTAAAATCCTTGTGCAAAAGATGATACCCTCCAAAAAGCTTTTTCAAAAATTTAAAAGGAAGCTTTGAAGCAACCCTTTCCAACTTTGCAAAATAACAAAAAGAGCGCCAGAGGGTTGGAAAACCCCTATGACATGCCATATCAAGCTCACCGTTTTCCCTCACAAGCTTTACTGTAAGCCCTGCCCGCTTTTTGCTTTTTTCTAAAAACTTAATAAGCTTTAAAAAATTAACTTTTTCGATTTTTACATCAGGGTTTAAAAACAGAAGATGCTTCCCTTTTGCTTTTTGCGCTCCCTGATTGTTTGCCTTGCTATATCCCAAATTCTCCTTGTTTTCAATCAACTTTAGGTTTTTAAGTTTAAGGGACTTTATATACTCTGCAGTTTTATCTTGTGAGGCATTGTCAACGACTATAATCTCCCAACCGCCTTTAAAACTCTTCAAGCTCCTCTCAAGCGAGTCAAGGCAAATTTTTATATAATCTTTACTGTTAAAGCTTACAATAATAACTGAAAGCAGCATGGGTAAATTATACAAAAAAGAAAGCTTTTTATTGACCCTCCTTTTACTTTTTGCCTTTGGAATAATTTTTTACAAGTTTCCTAACCTGCCCAAAAACTTGGCTTTTGACGAGCTTGAGTTTGCAAAACTAGCTCTTTCTTTGGATGGTAAGCCTTATACCCCTTACTCTCCATATGCAACAGGCCATACTACGCTTTATTACTATATAATCCTTTTCTCTTTTAAAGTCTTTGGCGTAAACAACTTCGCTTTCAGGCTCCCAGCAGCGCTTTTTGGTTTCCTCTCAGTACTCATCTTCTGGAAAACGACAAAGCTTATCTTTAAAAACAGCCTATTTTTAACCTTCACTTCAACCTTTATCTTAACCTCACAGCGCTGGTTTTTTAACTTTGCCCGTTATGGCTTTGAAGCAACATTTTTGCTTCTTTTGGAATCAACAAGTTTACTTTTTCTCCTAAAATTCTTTTATTCTAAAAAAACCCCTGCCTTTCTGTTTGCCAGCTTATTTGCTGGGCTTGCTTACAACTCCTATGCTGCAGGCAGAATTTTTCCTTTACTTTTTGTTTTTCTATCCTTCTACCTTCTCATAACTCAAAAGTTAAAATTAAAAACATTTGCTGCAGGAGTATTAATACTTTTCCTAACAACCCTTCCTTTGAACCTTTATTTTATAAACAACCCTGACATAAGGGCAAAACAGCAGATATTTTTTTTGGATAAAAATTTAAACTTGCCCAAAAAATTGGAATTTCTAGCTCAAAACTTGAAATCCTATGCCCTTTCATTCTCATTTAAAGGAGATGTAAACGGCAAGCACAACTATCCTTTAAAACCAGCTCTAAACCCTGCCATCGCTGGTCTTTTTTACCTAGGGTTTTTCCTAAGCTTGAGGAGGATAAAAAAATTTGAAAACCTCCTTTTCCTCTCCTGGTTTTTTGCTTCCCTTACTCCAGCTATTCTTACCTATCCTTGGGAAAATCCGAATATGTTGCGCACTTACACAAGCCTGCCGGCTATTGCCTATTTTTCTGCCCTTTCCTTAGAATTTTTAAAAAGAAAGCTTAAAATTACAATTTATGCCTTTGCAATAATCCTTTTGCTTTCAGCTTTTTACGAGGCCAGAACCTATTTTTATTATCAAACCAGAATCTTTGACCAAGCCTTTGAGATAAAAACGCCACTGGAAGTGTTTTATAGGGAAGGGAAGCTAGAAATAGAAGACTCCAAATAAATTTAAGCGCAAAAGGCAAAGCGAAAAGCGCAAAACTACAGCGTAAAGCTAAAAGCTATATAATTTTCCTCGCTAGTTTTAAGTTTTGCGTTGTAGCTTTGCGCTTTGCACTTTGCGCTTTACGCTTTCATAATTATCGTTTTGGTGATTGCTTCTTTCTCCTTGCCTTTCCGCCAGTGCCAACCTTTCTTCTTTCCCTTGCCCTCGGATCGCGGGTAAGAAGACCTTCCTTTTTAAGAACTGGCCTGTAGGCTTCTCTATCTACTTTTTCTAAAGCTCGCGCCAGGCCATGAACTATAGCTCCAAGCTGGCCACTTTTGCCTCCGCCTTCTACTTTTATGGAGACAGCAAATCTATCAGCACAGCCTGTAAGCTCCAAGGGCTTCATATAAATGTTTCTCTCCCAAACATGAGGATAAATTTTTTCAATTGGCTTTCCATTTACATAAATCTCGCCTTTTTTAATCTCAAACCCATCTACTTTTACGGGTGCTTTGCCGATTGTAATATACAGCCTAACCCTGGCAGTAGCCTCCTTTCTTCTGCCAACTGCCTCGTAATATTTAAGCGCCTTTTTCCTTGCCATCTTTTGATTTTTCAAACTTATCACTGTAAGGATGATCCTTACTTTCAAAAACAAAAAGCCTCCTTAGCCTCTTTTTTCTATGCTTGTTTTTTGGAAGCATCCCTGAAACTGCATGTTCTATTATTTTTGCAGGATTTCGCTGCATCAACTGTTCAAAAGTTTCTTTTTTCAATCCTCCTGGATAACCGCTGTATCGAGTATAAACCTTCTGCTTGCTTTTTTTTCCAGTAACTTTTACATGCTTTGCATTAATAACTACAACATAATCGCCCATATCAAGATAGGGGACATAGTTCACCTTGTGCTTGCCTTGAAGAAGCGTGGCAATTTGAGTAGCTACTCTTCCCAACACCTTGCCCTTTACATCAACAAGGTGCCAACCCCTTTGAATCTCGCTTTCCTTTACTGATTTTGTTTGCTCAGTCAGTCTTGGCATTTTTGTTTTTGCTCTCAACTTCTACCTTTGACTTCTCCTTCGCCTCAATTTTTTCCTCTTTTTTCTCTTCCTTCTTTTTTGACTTTCCTTTTTTCTCCTCCTTTTTTGTTGCAACCGGATTTTCTACCCACTCAACCCTGGCCATAGCAGCTCCATCTGACTCTCTTGGAAGAAGTTTCACGATCCTTACATAACCTCCTATCCTATCCTTAAAAAAAGGACCTACTTTCTCAAACATAAATTCTACCCATTCTTTTTTCACTATGTGACTTAAAAGCACATTTTTGTTGGCTTCATTTTTTTCCCTTGCCTTATATACAAGCCTATCTAAATAAGATTTTAAAGCCCTTGCCTTGGGCAAGGTAGTAGTGATTTTTCCATGCTCTAGAAAATTCCACACAAGCTTCCTCATCAACATTTTGTTGTGATCCTTGCCAAAGCGAAATTTTATCTTCTTTACCCGGTGCCTCATAAAAAGTTTTTAGCTTATTCCAACTTGTACCCAAGCTTCTCAAGCTCTTTGTCAATAAGCTCGATTGACTTTTTACCAAGTCCTTTCATCCCTTCAAGTTTGGCTCTTCCTGCTTTTAATAGATCCCCAACCGTCTCTATATTCTCCCTCAAAAGCGCATTTATAATTCTTGAAGGAAGATCAAGTTCATCTATTATAATCTCAGAAAGTTTTTTAAGCTCTGCTTCTTTTTCGATCTCCTCTTCACTTTTTTGGGGTTTTTCAACAGGCTTGTCTTCTCCTGAAAGAATTCTTGCAAAATGTTCAGCCAAGATCTCAGATGCTTCTCTAACAGCCTTATCAGGTGATACAGCTCCATTCGTCCAAACTTCAAGAATAAGCTTATCATAATCACTCTTCCTTCCCACCCGTGCTTTTCCCACTTCAAAATTAACTTTTTCAACTGGAGAGAAGAAAACATCCAAATAAAGCACGCCGTATTCTTTATCCCTTATATCCTCTACAAACCTATATCCTATTCCCTTTTCTACTTTAGCCTCAAAAACAAGCTTGGCTTTATCATCAGTTAAAGTTGCAATAAGCTCATCACCATTTATAATCTCAACATTCCCTTTAAGATCCTTAGCATAAACTTTACCTTTTCCTTTAGCTTCAAGTTTGAGAGTGTAAGGCGGCTCTCCTACTGGTTTAAGATAGAGTTTTTTGAGGTTCAAGAGAATATCAAGCACTGATTCTTTTACACCTTTTATAGTGGAAAACTGATGTACAACCCCCTCCATTCTAACCTCTGTTATCGCTGCTCCCTCAATAGAGGACAGAAGAGTCCTGCGCAAAGCCAGCCCCATACTATGCCCAAAACTTTGAGGAAGAGGCTCTATAACAAACTTGCCATAAGAATCCGATAAGTTCTCAACTTTGGTTACAAAGTTTGCCTTCAACATAGCTTTAAATTTTACAATTTTTAACGTGAATAAAAGTCAACTACCATTCGCAAATCAACTATTTTAGCAATCTCCTCCTCTGTAGGTTCCTCAACAAGCTCTCCTATTAAACCTTTCTTCTTTAACCATTTTGGCAATACTATTTTCTCCTCAAGCATCTTTTTTATATAAGGTATTTGAGTTGACTTTTTATCTTTAAAAGTAATTTTATCTCCCACTCTTACCTGGTAAGAGGCTATATTTACTACTTTATCATTTACCTTTATATGCCTGTGGGAAACAAGCTGGCGCGCTGCTGCCCTTGTGGGAGCAAAGCCTAACCTATAAACAATATTATCAAGCCTCTTTTCAAGCATCTGACAAAGGAAAAGGGCGGTGTTGCCTTTTTTCTCTACTGCTTTTTCAAAATAATTTTGCAACTGTCTTTCGTTTATTCCAAACATGTACTTTAACTTTTGCTTTTCCAAAAGCTGCCTTCCATATTCCGTAAGCCTCCTTCTTTTTTTGCCATGTTGTCCTGGCCTTATATTAAGCTTTCTTATCATTCTCTCATAGCTTTTAGTACCAGGCGTTTTAAGCCCGAATTCGACTCCAAATTTCCTAGCTATCCTTACCTTTGGCCCTGTGTACTTCATAATTTAGTCAAAAAACTTATGGCTGCCTCATCTTAGGAGGCCTTACACCATTGTGAGGAATAGGAGTAATATCAACAACTCTCTCAACATCAACCTCAGCCCCTCTTAAAACTCTTAAAGCTGCTTCCCTGCCTGGACCTATACCTTTGATAAGAACTATAGCAGATTTCATTCCATGCTCTAATATTGCCCTTTTTACTGCTGCCTCAACTGTCAAAGTTGCTGCATAAGGTGTAGACTTTCTCGTTCCCCTAAAACCAAACTGCCCACAAGAGGCTGTAAATATTGGATTGCCTTCAATATCGGTTATTGTTACAATCGTATTGTTGAAAGTGGCTGTAACGTATATTCTTCCTCTTTCAACTATCCTTTTTTCCTTTTTTTTCTTTTTTGGCATCGCTCTTTTACTTTAATCTTAAAACTTTCTAACCTTGCAACTTTATAACTTTAAAACCTTTCAATTTTTCTTTTTTTGTTTCTTTTGCTTTTCAATTTGCTCTATCTTTGCCCACATCTCCTTTGTAAAGGCACTTACTGTGCGCCTCTTACCTCTTTTTGTTCTAGCATTTGAACGTGTTCTCTGCCCTCTTACAGGAAGATTTTGCATATGCCTTATACCTCTATAACACCTTATCTGTTTCAACCTTTCTATATTTTCCTTTATCTCTTCTCTTAATTCTCCTTCCAATTTAAAATTAGCTTGCAAATACTCGTTTATCTTTTTCAGTTCTTCCTCTGTCAAGTCCTTAACTCGCTTATTTCCATCAATTGACAAATCAGTTAAAACCTTTCTTGCCCTAGGCCAACCAATACCATAAATTTTTGTTAGCCCGTACTCTATCCTGTCCTTGTCAGGTATAACTACTCCGTAAATCCTTACCATTTTTATAAACTAAAAAAACTTCTCCTAAATTAGGAAACTAAATTATACCACAAATTATTCTTTTTAACCTTGTCTTTGCTTGTGTTTAGGATTTTCGCAAACAATATAAAGTTTGCCCTTTCTTTTTACCATTTTGCATTTACTACAGATTTTCTTAATAGAAGCTCTAACTTTCATAGCCTGTAAATTATCCTTCCCCTGTTAGGATCAAAAGGGGTAATTTCCAATTTCACCTTATCCCCAGGCATAATTTTAATAAAATTTCGTCTCATCTTACCGGATAGATAACACAAAACTACTTTATCAGTCCCCTCAATTTTAACTCTAAAAAGAGTATTTGGCAAGTTCTCTATTACCTCTCCTTCAAACACATAGGTTCCCTTTTTTGTCTTTTCCATAGACTTATAATTATATCAAAATTTCAGCTCTATTTTTACCTACAACAATAGTATGTTCAAAACAAGCGGACAAGCTTCCATCAGAAGTCCTTATCGACCAACCATCAGGCTCGTATTCTACTTTACCTTCTCCCATTGCGTAAATCACTTCAACCGCTATAGTTAATCCTTCTGGAAGCCTCAAAGTTTCCTCAATTGGCCTATCCAAAAAGTTTAAAACAAAAGGGTCTTCATGAAGACTTTTACCAATCCCGTGCCCTGACAGCTCTTTAATAATAGAGTACCCAGCTCCTTCTATCGTCGTTTGAATTATCTGAGAAACCTCGCCTAAGTAAACCCCAGCCTTTATTTTTCTTAAAGCCTTCTCCAAAGCCTCCCTACCTTTATCTAAAAACCTTCTAACTCTAACTAGTGGATTGCCTAAGTATAAAGTCGTAGCATAATCAACATGATAACCTTTGTACAAAAAACCTATGTCTAAAGTTACAACATCTCCCTTCTTTAAAACTCTTCCAATCGGTGGAGTGTGGACCACCTGCTCATTTACTGGCAAACAAATAGTCCATTTATATCCTTTAACTGTTTTAAAGGAGGGTCTGCCTCCTAATTTTAATATTTCTTCCTCTGCCAATCTATCTATTTCTTTAGGTTTAGCCCCTGGTTTTACCTCAGGAATGACTTTTTCAATAACTCTCTTCAACTTTGCTCCAGCTTGGCGCATTATCTCTATCTCTTGAGAAGATTTGGGTTTTATCATGAAAAATAAACTTGGCGATAAACCTCCTCCAACTTGTCGTAAAATTCCTGGAGAGAGAAGTTGTTTTTCACTATAAAATCAGCCATTGCAATTGTAGGCCCCATATTCAATCCTAAAACCTCATTTAAGTCTCTTTCTTCTCCAACAAGCTTACCTCTGTATTTTCTTCTTTTAATCCTCTCGTATCTTTTATCTTTATCTGCCCATACATAAAGAATATATATTCTTACATCTGGAAAACTCTTTTTTATCTCTTCATATTCTTCCCATGATCTCATTCCTTCAATCACTACAATAGGGCTTTCTTTCAAAGCCTCTGCTATCTTGTCCCTGCTTACAACTGCCAAGGCTCCCATGCCATATTTCTTTCTTATATCTGTCCTAAACTTCTTGTGAACTTCCTCTGTATGAGGAAGTCCTTTTTCATCAATCATTTTGTTTATCACATCAGAAAAAGAAACAACTGGAAGCCCTTTTTCCTGTTTAAAATACCGAGTTGCAGTACTCTTGCCTGCTCCAGGCAATCCTACAACAGCGATAATTGCCTTTTTTCTTCTATGCCAATCTCTCACCTTATTACCCTTAACCTCTTTACCCAGATGCCTTAAAATCTCTTTATTAACCTCCTCTATAGATTTTGTTCCATCAACAACCACTAATATCCCCTGCCTTTTATAATAGTCAATTACAGGCTCAGTTATTTTGTGAAAAATCTCAATTCTTTTTCTTATAGCTGTAACAGTATCATCTTCCCTTAATGTATCATTCCTATAAGCCAACCTCCACAAGGCCTCCTTGTCAGGCACCTTAAGATAAAAAACTTTGTCAAGTTTCTCCTTAAACTCTTTTGCCTGCCTTAACGTCCTTGGAAAGCCATCCAAAATATACCCCTTTTTATACTCAGGTCTTTTTAAATATTCAGAAACAATTTGAAGAACCTTTTCATCTGGAATAAGAAGTCCTGCATTTATTGTTTCTTTAACATAGCGACCAAGCTTTGTCTTCTCTTTTGCAATTGTGCGGAAAATATGGCCTGTTGATAGATACGGAATATCAAGCTGCTTTGACAGAAGATTTCCCTGGGTCGATTTCCCTGCCCCAGGTATACCTATTAATACCAGCCGCATACAAAAACCAGAATTTTTAATGCAACTTCTTCTTTTCCTTATGCCAAGTATATCTACGACATCCTTTACAAAATTTTCTTAGTCTGATAGGATCAGGATGGTTCATTCTGTTTTTTTCAGTAACATAATTCTGTCGCTTACACTCTTCACAAACCAACCCTATTTTTATCCTTGCACCTTTCTTTTTAGCCATAAATATTTAATTCAAAAATTTATCATAACGCTTCATAACCAGCTGGGCTTCCAAGTTTTTAAATGTTTCCAAAACTACGCTTACAACTATTAAAACGCCAGTTCCTCCAATAACTAAATCTGGCAATCTAGTAATATTTGAAATAATTGCTGGTAAGATTGCTATTATACCTAAAAAAATCGCTCCTACAAAGGTAATTTTCAAAAGTACGCCTGTCAAATACTCTTGAGTAGCCTTTCCTGGCCTAATACCTGGGATAAAAGCACCTTGTTTTTGAAGTTCTTCTGCAATTTTTTGTGGATTAAAAATCAAAAAGGTATAAAAAAAACTAAAAGCTACAACTAAAAGAAAATAAACAAGATTATATACGATACCAGCAGGATTAAAAG
>WFWI01000056.1 GCA_015491205.1 Candidatus Microgenomates bacterium
GAATCCAAAACAATATCTTGCCAAAAAATACGACCTGCCTGATGATAAACCTTGGCTTTTGGGAATTGGGTATCATGAGGAGGTGAAACAAAAAATAGAGCAGTTAGGGAAAATTCTCTACAATCAAGGAGTCGATTTTCATATCATCTATACAGGTGAGCTTAAAGATAAAAAAGCCATTTCTCCCTTTTCCACCCAACTTCCCTATTCGCTTGGCGATGACTTTTTCTATTTCATAAAAGCCTCTGAAATAGCCCTGATAAAATTTGGGTTCTTACAGCTTATAGAGACCATTGCGCTGGGAGCTCATCCCATAATCTTAGGCGGAGGGGGGTATCTGTTGCAAAAAAAGCATGTAATGGACGAAAAAATTTGGGAAGCAGTGTATTACAGCGAAGAAATTGACAAAAACTTGCAAGAGCACATCAGGAAATTTTTGGCGGACAAGGAATATAGAAAAAAATATAAGGCTATTCTGGAAAACCTCCACAATGGAGAACTCAAAGGTGGAAAGATAGCCGCAGATTACATCAAAGGACTAAAACAAAAGGGAAAGGGTAAGGCCAAAAAGAAAAATTTGGCCCTGTTCATCAACGATGAGTTTTTAAAATTTGAGGAGTTTGTCAAAAAACACCAGGGAGAGCTCTATCCTGTCGTCATAATCTGCTCCGCGCCAAAAGAGCCTTTTATAATAAAACGGCCAAATGAAGATTTACTCTCCTCTCCAATCGATACCCTTATCACAAAATATAACGAAGTTCTCCCCCACTCTTTCAAAGAAGTCTATGTGCTTGCCAGAAGAAAATACGACTCTTTTTTGGAAATTATGCCTTGGTATGAAGAGTGGATAGAAAAATTAAAAAACACTTTAGAAAAGGCTCAAAAAATCTATATTACCCATAAAGGAATCTCAATGTTAAAACAACTTATCAACAACCACATAGACAAAGTTGAGGTCTTGGATTAAAATATAAAAATTATGAAAATTGCCTTAATTCTCAATCCATGGTTTGAACTACCTCCAAGAGGATATGCGGGAACCGAAAGAATAGTATACTCCTTAGCTGAAGAACTCGTAAAGAGAAAACACGAGGTAATTGTATACACTGTAGGCTCCTCGAAGATATCTGCTAAAAAGCGCTTTGTATTTGAAAAACCCTTCGGAAAAGTATTATACTCAAACCCTTACATCATAATAAAGCATCTCCATTATGCTTTTAAAGACATACTAAAAGAAAAACCAGACATTGTCCATCTCCATACAGCTTTAGTATCATTCTATTTCATTGATCTTCTAAGCCAATTCGTTTCTATCCCCTCTTTAATTACTTTACACACCTCCTTTAACAAAGAACGTGCAGAAGAGGGAAATAAAATGATAAAATACGCCCGTGAGACTGCTGTTGCATTCAAAAATTACAATTATATCTCAATTTCCAACAAACAAAGGGAGGCCCTACCCCAACTTAACTATGTAAAAACTATATATCATGGAATCCCCATTGAGAAATTTAAATTTAATCCTGTTGGAAGCAACAAGATAGTATGGTTAGGAAGGTTGTACAAACATAAAGGGCTCCATACTGTATTGAAAATAGCAATCAAACACAAATTTAAAGTAAAGTTTGCCTTTGCACGAGAACAAGATGAACCAGAATATTATAGGAATTCGATTCTCCCATTGATCAAAGAAGCAAACAAACTAGGGCTTACAGAACAGTATCCTGAAATAAAAACAGAAACTAAAAAATCACAATTCTTAGGAGATGCTAAATTCTTTCTCTTTCCTTTAACCTGGGATGAACCATTTGGATTAGTGATTATTGAATCCTTGGCTTCTGGCACTCCTGTGATTGCTTATAAAAAAGGCTCCCTACCAGAGATAATAAAAGATGGTGAAACGGGTTTTCTTGTAGATCCAAACGAGGGTGAAGCAGGTTTAATCAAAGCCATAAAAAGAATATATGAACTGCCCCAAGATAAATATCTTGAGATGCGAAAAAGATGCCGGCAAGTAGCAGAAGACAAATATACTGTTCAAATAATGACTGATAACTACCTCGAAGTATATAAACTCATTGCGAAATCATAAAATCTTACTCCTTTTTAACACAATTACTGAATCCTCATCTAAGCCTTGCTAAAAGATTTTTGCATAGGATTACCCTCTTTTCTGTTATCCTCTGGCGGATTTTATAATCCACTTTTTGTTTGTATATATGTTCCCTATTAAGAAAAATTCTTATTTCCAAAAAATTAAAAGCGAAAAGCATTAGATCTAAAATAAATCTCTCTTTCTCTGAAATCTTGCAGAACCTTAGAAATCCATTTAAAACTAAATCCCTTATCCTTGGCTTTCTAAACGCATTTTGCTGAAAAAAAGCTACATCAAAAAATTTGTTTGTAATCCTTGCCTGATCAAAATCAAGGATAAACAAATTATCCCCTCTTTTGATAAAATTTCTGGGATCAAAGTCACCATGCTGAAAAAAGGAGGCAGATTCTTCAAATAAATTCAATATCTTTTTATCCATAGATATTTCCTTTATTAAACTAAGCTCCGAAGAACTGAAATATCTCAATAATTTCTCCTCATCAAAAGGAACTTCTCTTAAAATAAGGTGTTCAAAAAAATCACCACCTGATTTTCTAAAACCTTTGGGTAGTAAATTAATAGGAAAATCCATTATGCACCGGAGAATCTCAATTATCTGTTTAACATCATCACGCTTAAATTTAAAAACATCGTAATACTTCCTAGACCCCATCTCTTGACCCTCAACATATTCAAATAAAAGCCAATCAATCTCACCCAACTCAGCATCTAGCAGGGTTGGAGTATAACGTTTAAGAGGTAGGTTATATTTTTTTAAAATATTGCCTACTGTATAAGAAGTAAAGAAAAAAATTTTTTCAACAGGATTGTCCATAAGCCTTACTTTTAAAAAAAATCTCCGTCCACGAACATCCACGACAGGAGCAGAGAAAGATTTTTTTGTATGATCACCTAAGACCTTATGAACAGGTACAACTGAAACTAACTTTAATTTTTTCAAAACCCTCTCTACTCTTTCTCTTGCGGATAGCATCCTACTTAAGTATACCAAACGCAAGGAAAACTTTAAAAAGAGTAAAAATATAACTCTTTAAAACTCCCCATCATAAAAATCATAGGAAGAATCCTCGGTTGAAGGGAGTTTTGGGTTGTATTTATAAGGATACTTTCTCATTTTTTCCTTCCTATTCACATCTTGAATAAACTGCTTCAAATTCATCTCCCTTGCTGCCCTTGACATGCTACTGGCCATTGCAGCAAAAAGCCCAACCATTACCAAAATCCCAACAATTGACAACACCACAGAAGCAGTTGGTCGGGTAGCTCCAGTTTTGCCTTTTTTAGCTGCCAATTCTTTATACATTTCCCAATAAACCGACGTTGAAAATGGCGTTAGGAAAAGAAAGGAAAACAAAAACCACAAGCCGGACCAGACATCCGAGTAAAGACTAACCATCCCTCCAATAGCTCCAATACCAAGAAGAAAGAGCACGACTAAAAACACTTTCCACGCGTTTCCCTTTACAAGCTCCCGGCTTCGCCAAAGGGGTTTTAGCCCTCCCCTTGCCTCAGGCTCGGCCAAAAATACGTAAAGGTACAAAACTCCCCAAATCGACCACAAAATAAACGGAACTG
>WFWI01000057.1 GCA_015491205.1 Candidatus Microgenomates bacterium
ACTGAGAGCTCATGTTCACCTTGTGGCACATCAACAAGTTTTAAAGGCGCGATTCCTTTTTCATCATTGTTAAGGTATACAATTGCTCCAGCTGGTTCTGTTTGGACAAAAATTTCTCCTGTTCCTTTTTTCCCTTTTTTCTTTAACTTTTCAACATAAAAAATTTCACCAGCTGTGCTTACATCAGAACTTCCAAGGTCAAAGGAGACAAAGGTTAAAGAATTTGGAGTGACTTTGATTTTCCCTTTCCAGCTGGCAGTGTCAGTTGCCACACCTTCTGGGATAAGCTTTATTAAGTGCTCTCCCGCTTTTATTTTGTCTGCTTTTACCGGAGTTCTTCCAATCATAAGATCATTTAAAAATACGCTTGCTTCGGGCGAAGAAAGTACTGTTAACTGTCCAAATTTATCTTTTGATTTAAAAAAGAAAAATTTAGCAGCTAAAAAAATTCCAAAACCAATTGATAGAATAAAAAGTAAAAGAAGTTTCTTTTTCATAGAGAATATTTTATAAAAAAATGACAAATAATTCAGCTGTTGTCAGGTCAATTGCTACCTTTACTTTAGATACAGGTAAGTGCCCTCCTTGGCTTTTTAAAAGGATGGTCCGTTTAGCCAGAGTTATTGCTATTGCGATTATCGAAGAGTTTGGGAGTGAGGAGTTTTTAAGGAGGCTGGCTGATCCTGTGTGGTTCCAATCTTTTGGCACGCTTTTGGCCTTTGATTGGAATGCATCAGGTTTGACTACCACGACTTTGGGAGCTTTGAAGGTAGCTTTAAGGGGCTTGGAGAAGGATTTGAATGTTTTTGTCTGTGGAGGAAAGGGAAGGGTTTCAAGAAAAACTCCTGATGAAATACTTTTTTGGAGCGATAAGTTGGGGTTGTCCCAAGAATCCTATGAAAATTTAGTTAAAGCTTCAAAGCTTTCTGCTAAAGTTGATAACACTTTGGTTCAAGATGGCTTTGTTCTTTACCATCACAATTTCATCTTTGACAGGCAGGGCAATTGGGTGGTTGTACAGCAGGGGATGAACACCTCCCTTTCAAAAGCCAGGCGGTACCACTGGTTTAGCAAGTCTGTGAAAGATTTTGTTGAATTGCCGCATTCTGGGATTCAAAGCGAGGCAACTTTAAAGCAGGTTTTTAATCTTATCCTTCCTGAGGCAAAGAAAAACAAGGAGGGGTTGCTTGAGCTTGTAAAGGAGAAAAGGGAGCTTTTTTACGAGATAAAGCGGATTCAGAATTTAAAAACAGGCTATCAGTTGAACCTTTTGGAGCTGTCAGAACAAGATTTTTCTTTCCACCCCATAGAGCTTGAGAATTTTTCTTTAAAAGAGAAGTTTCTACCTGCCTTTTTAAAAGAGGCCTTTTCAGACAGCCGGGTTTTAAAGGCAATAGAAATGGCAGCTAGTAAGGAGCCAAAATCCTTTGAGTCTTTGGTTTTAACCCGCGGCATTGGGCCAAAGACAATACGAGCATTGTCTTTGACAGCTGAGCTTATTTTTGGAGCCAAACCTTCTTGGGAAGATCCAGTGCGTTACTCTTATGCTTTTGGAGGAAAGGATGGAGTGCCTTATCCTGTGGAGAGAAAAGAATATGATAAAATAATTGAGGTTTTAGAGCTAGCAATTAAGAAATCAAAACTGAGCTTTTCGGAGAAGAATATAGCTTTGTATAAGGTTGAGCGTTTGTTTTAATCTATTATGGTAGATTTAGAGAAAGTCTTAAAACAGGCAGAAAAGGAGACCTTTGGTTATTATCTTAAAAAATTGATAAAGGAGAAAACTGAGAAGGTCTTTAAAATTGACATAAAGCTTGAAGATTTTGAATTATCCCTTCCCAAAAACTTTTCCTTTGGAGATTATGCCAGCAACGTTGGGTTTAAATTAGCTTCTCTTTTAAAAAAGAATCCGTTTGAGATAACAAAAATTTTGGCAGAAAAAATAAAAGATGAAAAAATCTCAAAGATTGAGCCAGTAGGTGGGTATTTGAACTTTTTTTTAAAGGAGAGAGTTTTGTTTGATAAAGCTAAGAAAGCAGCTTCTTTAGAGAATTTTTTTCAAAAAAGAAAGGGGCTTTTGCTCTTGGAGTTTGGTCAGCCTAATACCCATAAGGATCCTCATATAGGCCACCTTTTTTCCTATATTTTGGGAGAGTCCTTGGTTAGGATATTTGAGAATATTGGATTTGAGGTTAAACGGGCAAATTATCAAGGTGATATTGGGCTTCATGTAGCAAAATGTCTTTTTGGAGTTTTGCAAAGAAGGGAGGAGTTTGAAAAGCTTGAGGAGGATCCCTCACAAGATTTTGAGGCCTTCAAAAAAAAGGCTGCCTTTTTGCAAAGCTGTTATGTTTTAGGAAGCAAGGCTTATGAGGAGGATTCTAAGGCAAAAGAGGAAATCTCCAGAATAAACAAGGCAATATACAAGCGATCCGATCCTGAGATTGTTGAGCTTTGGGAGGTTACCCGAGGCTGGAGCGTAGAGTTTTATAAAAAATTTGAAAAGATCCTGGGCGTTTTTTATGACCGATATTATTTTGAAAGCGAGGTCTGGCAGGAAGGGAAAAGAATAGTTGAAAAAAACTTAGAAAAGGTTTTTGAAAAAAGCCAGGGAGCTATAGTTTTTAAAGGTGAGAGGCAGGGCCTTCACACGCGCGTTTTTATTACAAAGGAAGGAAACCCCACCTATGAGGGAAAGGAGATTGGTCTTATAAGCTTTAAGCTCAAGGAGTTCTCGCCTGACTTTTTGGTTGTTACCACTGCTAAAGAGCAGGCAGAGTATTTCAGGGTTGTAGCAGAGGCTGCTGACAAAATTTTCCCATCTTTTAAGGCTAGATTCAAGCACGTGCCCTTTGGAATGGTTAATTTAAAAAAAGGAAAGATGTCCTCAAGGGAGGGAAATATTATTTCTGGTGTATCCCTTTATGAGAGAGTGAAGAAAGAGATTAAAAGGGCTTATGATGTTGATGATAATACTGCTTCAAGAGTGGCTTTGGCTGCCATAAAGTACTCGTTTTTGAACTTGGAGGCAGAGAAGGACATGGTTTTTGATATTGAAGAGAGCATAGCCAAGGAGGGGAATTCTGGGCCTTATCTTTTATACACTTTTGTAAGAATAAGAGCTTTGCTTGAAAAAACAAAAGAAGATATTAAAGAGCTTGAGATCTCGCAAGTCTGGGAGGAGATGGAAGAGGAAGAGAGAGAGCTTTTAAGGCAGATTTTTCATTTTGATGAAATTGTTTTGAAAGCAGCGCAATCTTTTTCTCCTCATTATATAGCCAATTTTCTTTTTGAAACTGCTCAGCTTTACAATAAAATTTATCAGAATTACCCAGTTTTGAAAGCAAATAATAATTTAAGAAAGATTAGGCTTTTTTTGTCAGATTCATACAAAAAAATCTTGGAAAAAAGTCTTTATCTTTTGGGAATTGAGACGGTTGAGAAGTTATGAGGCATAAATATCCAAATAGCCATTCCGAACCCCGCAGGTTAGAAGCGGATTGGCGTAACGATCTATTCCGAACCCCGCAGGTTAGAAATGGAAAAGTTTGTTTTGTTGGGTATGAGATATGAGTGTTTAAATTGTGGCTCTAAATTTTCCTCTTGGTTTGGGAGGTGTCCTGAATGTGGGGAGTGGAATACAATTGAGGAGGTAGCAGAAGATAAAAAGCAAGTCTCGAAAGCAAGGTCCGATCCAGCAAAGGCTGTTTCAATAAAAGAGCTTGGGAAAACTGGCAGGTTAAAAAGGCTAAAGACTAGAATAGAAGAATTTGACAGGGTTTTAGGCGGAGGGTTTGTTCCTGGGGAGGTGATTCTTTTAACTGGCGAGCCTGGGATTGGTAAATCTACTCTTCTTTTAAAAGTATCTTCAAAGCTCAAGAGCCTTTATGTTTCGGCGGAGGAAGCGCTTTCTCAAGTAAAACACAAGGTTGAGCGTTTTTCTTTAAAAAGCCAAGCTCTTTTTTTTACCGAGGAAAAGGAAATAGAAAAAATCCTTTCCTTGGTTGAGAAGGAGGATTTTGAGCTGGTAGTTATTGACTCTCTCCAGACAGTTTTTTCGAAATCCCTTGTCTCGCCAGCCGGTTCCATCGGGCAGTTAAAAGCAGTTTTGCAGCTTGTTTTGGAGACAGCGAAAAAGAAGCAGATTGTCTTTGTATTGGTTGGGCATTTGACAAAGTCAGGCGAGTATGCTGGCCCCAAGACGTTGGAGCACATGGTTGACTGTGTGTTATATATTGAAGGAGACAGACATTTGCCTGTAAGAATCCTTTCCTCCAGCAAAAATCGCTTTGGCCCGACAGATGAGATTGGGATGTTTGAGATGGGGAGGGAAGGGTTCAAAGAGTTTTTTGACCCTCTTGTTTTTTTGGATGAAGGTGAGAATGAAAAGATTGGGAGTGCCCGCGTGGCAGAGCTTAAAGGTCCAAGGATTTTGTTTTACGAGGTTCAGGCCTTGGTTGTACCGACCTTTTTAGCAGTGCCTCGCCGGGTGGTCAAAGGCGTAGATCAAAAACGGGTGCTTTTGCTTTTGGCTGCTTTGCGCAAGTACCTTAAGGTTCCTTTGGAAAAGTTTGATATTTACATTAGCGTTGTGGGAGGGGTTAATCTAATTTCTCCTTTGGCAGATCTTGGAATAGCCGCTGCTATTTTATCCTCTTTAAAAAACAAAAAGATTTCGACAAAACATCTTTTTGTGGGAGAGGTTGATCTTTTAGGGAGAGTGAGAAAAGAGAGGTTTATAGACAAAATTGAAAAAGAGGCTAAGAGGTTAAAGTTTTCTAAGGTTTTTTCTTATAAAAACATGCCTGATCTTAAGGCTTTGCAACGAGTAGCAAATTTTTAATATAATTGAGATTAAGATGGAAAATAGCCAGCCAATTCATTCTAGACTTGAAGGACTTACTAATAGTACTCCTTTAAAGATCGATGTTTTTTCTGTTAAAGAATTTGATACTTCCACCCCTTTGCCTGCGCAAAGACAGGAGAAGAGGGATTATCTGGGTATTGGTTTAAGGTTATTTGCTGTTTTATTTGCTGCTCTTGTAGGAATTGTGTTTTTTAATTTTTCTAATGCAAAAGTTTTGAAGTTTGTCAAAGATATGATATTAATGACACCTGAGGTTAAAACTTCTGTAAGAAAGCTTGGGGGCTCAGTTGAAAATTATTATAATTTTCTTTTAGGGAAGACTCCTTCTTCATCAAAGCTTCTTTTGCGACTTGATATAGATAATTTTGTTTCAGACCTTCAGGGCGTAGTGGCAGGAGCAAAAACAGAAAGACGAGCTGTTTTAAGCCTTGGTTATCAACCTATAGTTTACTTTAAAGATTTAGAAAACTCTTTAAGATCGAAGGAAAACGTTAATGGGGAAGAAAACGTGTTGGGAGAGAATGTATTTTTTAAAACCGAGGTCGAAAGATTATTAAGAGAAGGAAAGGAGCTTTCAGCTAAAATTCTTGATAATTCTAAAGCTGCTGGAACAAGACTTTCTGAATACGAGAAGTTTTTGCAAGAAAGAAATCCAAAGGTCGACAAGCAGGAATTTAAGCTTCTTTACAATAGAGCAAAGGAAGCAAATGAAAAAGCTCGTAATTTTATATCTCAGGCTGAAAAGACTGGGAACTACTACTACATAATTTACGACATTAACATAGAGCTTACCCCTCAACTTCTAAACTATATTGAGGTTCTAAAAAAAATTTCTGTTTCTTCTGACCCAACCCTTTATCTTTCTCAGCTTGATGACTTTCAATACAACCTTTTGAAACTTTCTTCAAAGCTAAAAAGAGTCTCCAGCAAAGATCTGCCTTTTGGTCTTGAGGATTTGCACAACGATAATTTGCGCGTGTTTGAGCTCTTGGAAAGCAATGTTAAAGAAGTAAAAAGTGCAGTTGCGCAAGGAAGAAGGGAAGAAGTTTTGAGCTCTTTGCAGCGCCTTAATATGGCTCTTTCGCCAATTTATGAAAGATCAAAAACTTTGGAGATAAACTTTTGGCAGAACAACCGAGCTTTAAGACGATACAAAGAGGTAGTTGAGAAATATGGGGAGTTAGAACAGGACCTGCAAGAGTATGTGTTGAAAAACCAAAATTTTTTATTAGAGCTCCTTTCACAGCTTATAAGCTAAGACCCCAAAGGCCTGTGGCTCTTTTTTAACTTTTTTAAACCCTGTTTCTTTAAGTCTTCTTATCACGCCTTTTGTGATGCTGCTGCCTTGTCTTTTTTCTGGATTGCCTATGTAATGGAAAAGAATTCCTCTAAACTTAAGTTTCTTGTAGAGCTCCTGGTAAAGCTTTTTTGAATAAAGCTCGCCTGCAAGCCGCATATTTGGAGGATCATGGATTATATGGGTAAAACTTTCGTCCTTAAATTTTTTTATCACCTGCTGGATATCACCTATTATTATTTCTATATTCTCCATTTGAAAAAGTTCCTGAGAGTAAGGGTTGAGTTTGGCAATTTTTAGGGCAGCCTCGTCTATTTCAACTGAGATCACTTTTTTAGCCAGTCGAGCTGCTTCAATGGCTGTATATCCCAGGCCCAGACAGGTATCAAGTACAATAGACTTTTTAGTAATTTTAAGTTTTGAAAGTTTTAGCTTTGTATCTTTCAAAGGATCAATATTTTTTGTTCTGTGCATAATAAAACCGCCAACAGTTGAGGTTGGCGCTCCTTTTGTAGGCTTTAGCGTCCTTACCCAGCCGGTTTTTTCGGAAAAGATGACAATCGGATAGGTTTTATTCTCCAAGATTACATAGCATTTAGCTTTGTCTTTTAAGATATTTTCTATTTCTTTTAAAGGGACAGTTTGTTTGTCAGGAAGTATTATTTTTCCGTTTTCATATTTAACCTTTTCTCTGGAAATTTCAAGATCTAGGCTGGTATAAAAGAATTTTTTGTTTTGCTTTACGTTTTCTAATATTTCTTTAGCCTGATAATGGGAAAGAATTGGAAAGCTGGCCTTCATTTTAAAGAGATTGCTGTAAACTTTTTATCTTTTTTGATAATTAAAGCTTTTTTGGGATAAAAAGGAGGTGAGAGAGTAAGCTTTTCTTTTGGGATAATTACTTTGCCAATATAAGGTGGAATTTGGTCATAGGTTTTTCCGTAAATGAAGATTTTGTCCTCGCCGAGGTAGTAGACATAGGTTGGGTATTCTTCAGGTTTTGTTATGTAAACTAGAGTGTTTTTATCAAGCAGTTTTTTTAAAAGTGGAAGGGAGGATTTAAGATTTTCTTTTCGTTTGTTTTTTACGAGGAAATTTAGATATGTAAGATTAAACAGGATAACCAAGATTAAGATTATTTTTACAATTAGATATTTTTGTTTTTGGGAGAGTAGGAGAAGCG
>WFWI01000058.1 GCA_015491205.1 Candidatus Microgenomates bacterium
AAATATGCCCTGCGGGAATTTCATTCAATTTAAATAAATATAATTATAGGATTTAATTTTCATCTCTTCTCTATCTTTCACGGCCACGCGTTTATTAATTCAAAATATATCAAACTAAGTCTTGACAAGCCTTTTATTGTTGTTTTATTATTAAGAGAGCTATGGAAAAAGGGTATAATCTGTATAATCTGGTTGAAAATTTTAAAAAGTGGCTGGTTGCGGAAAAAACCGCAAAAGGTACTCCCCTCTCCAAAGCCACGCTTAAAAACTACACTTCAGATCTAAGGCATTTTTTGGGATGGAGCGTATTAAAGTTAAAAGTTCAAAGTTCAAAGTTAAAAGTTGACGAGATTAAAAACCTTACTCCTCAAGAGTTTTTAGGCTTTATAACCAAAGAGTTCATTGAAGAATACAAGCAGTATCTTGCCTCAAACAAAATTCCTCTAAAAACCGTTAACCGCCGGCTCTCTACTTTGCGAAAATTCTTCTCCTTTTGCATAGACCAAGGGTGGATTGAAGAAAATCCAGCAAAGAGAGTGAAGAACCAAGTAGCGGGCCTGCCCGCTCGTGCCTCGCAGTGGCAGGCGGGTAGCAAGAAGCATGTAGCGAGGAACACAAAGGACCTTATAAACGAATTTAAAAAATACCTAATCTCAAAAAAAATACCCGACCAGCAGATCTCAACGATTATAACGGACGTTAAAGAATTTTTAGGATTTGCCTATGGAAGTTAAAAAAATTCAAAATGCAAAATTATCAAAGATATAAAAATAAAGAAGAATTCAAAAAAGCACTGATTACTCGGGCATTTGTATTGGCTAAAAAGACGATAAGGTTAGTGGACAGATTCCCCAATAAAAAAGCGGCTTGGGTAATATCAGATCAACTTTTACGGGCAGTAACTTCAATTGGAGCCAATATTATTGAGGCCCAGGCAGCAAGTTCAAAACGCGACTTTATCAACTTTATCAACCAGGCTTTAAAGAGTGCCAATGAGACTAAATTTTGGCTAGCCCTAGCGAAAGAGTTGGACGAAAAATTAAATCAAGAGATAGAGGATCTTTTGAATGAAACCAAGGAGCTAGCCAATATCTTAGGTTCAGCTATTGCCAGTTTAAAAGGTAAAAGAAAGCTATGAAAATTTTGAACTTTGGATTGCAATTTTTAATTTTTCATTTTGCATTTTTAATTTTGCCAAGAAAAGTTACAAGTTTCAAAACGCAATATGAAAATATTTAAAGAAATACTAGCTACTAGCTACCAGCTACTAGCTACTATTAAAGAACTTTTCGATCCATCCCTCGAGGGCAATCCTTATGAAAAGGAGCTGCCCGAGGAAAAACCCTTTTTCATCTTTGGCCAGAACCTAAAGATGCGATTAACGATTAAAGATTAACGATTAACGAACGTGAAAGTTAAAAATTCAAAATTAAAAATGCAAAATTACAATTCCCGCCACATCGGCGGGCAGGCAAAATTCAAAATTAATAACGCTAAAGATGCCAAGCTAAAAACAGGCGTTTTTGTTGACGATGCCAATCTTTTCTATGCCCAGAAAAAGGCAGGTTGGCGGGTGGAAGAAATTGTGGCAACGTGGGTGGAAGCTAATAAAAAAACTCCTCCGAAAAACCGGAGGAGACTGTTACTGTCTATTTTATACCAAAGCCAAAGGAAAAAGTCAAGAACAAAAAAATTCCTCGCTGAACCGGCGCAAGCGCCCAGTCAGGCGAGGATGACTAATAAAAGTTTAGCTAAGGAAAAAGAGAATGTCAAGGGAAATCTTAAATGTTAAAACTTAAATCTTAAAACTTATGTTAAAGCCTAAAACTGGAGAAAGGGCAGTTGGAAGGTTGGAAAGTTTGAAGGTTGAAAGGTGGAAAGATAAAGAAGTTTTAACATTTAAGATCAGTTTTAGGATTTAAGATTTTGGTTTTAGGATTACAATGGAAAACATTAAAAAACTAAACAAGAAAAATATACGGGCGTATGTTAAGGCTCTAAAGAGCCGAGGGTTATCCAGTGATGAGATTTTAAAGAAGCTAAAAAATGTGGAGCTCTTTTTGGAGTGGAGAAAGAGCCTGGGAGAAAA
>WFWI01000059.1 GCA_015491205.1 Candidatus Microgenomates bacterium
AGTTAACGTAAATGTCAAATTATGTTAATTGTGTTTAACATAAGGGTAAATTGGTTGTAATTTTGAGCTTTTTGGTAGTGGTTTAGTCATTAAGTCAATTAGAAATTGGTCATCTTTTAATTACCTCTCTCAAGTGCTGGAGGGGAGAGTAGTAGATGGTGATTGTTTTTGTATTTTTAGGCAAAAGGGCAGAGAAGCTGAGGTCTGATGACTTTTTTGATAAACGCCTGTTGTTGACTTTTATTACTTTTCCTCCAGGCTGTTCTATAGCGGTTAATTTTGCGGGAGATTTAAGTTTTTCAGGTAGAGAAAGGATTGTCTTGTTTGGGTCCTCGTAAACAATCGTGGGAATGATGGTTTTTTCTTCCGTTTGCACAGTGTAACTGGGCTTAGGTTTTTTTGTTTTATAAATATAAAAGCCTGAGGTTTTTTTGTAAATTTCAAGATTGTTATAGTTCTCTAAAGGAAAGGGCGAGATGATGTATTTTACTCCCAAATTCTCCCAGCGAGGGTCGGAAAAGGTTATGCGCGAGGTTTCTATATAGTTTATGTGATAGCCTTTATCTTCTCCTCCCAAAAGCGGGTTTCTTGCCAAAATTTTTGCATATTTTTCTTTGTAGTCAGGGGAGGGAGGGGTGAAGTATTTTGCTAAATTTTTAGGGACAAAGGTTGAGTATCCTTGGATTGATTTTATTTCCATTAACATATTCCAGTCTGAAAGGATGCCAGAAAAGTATTTTTTCAGAAGAGGGAAGTCGTTTTTTAACTCATTTTCAAAAAAATCTTTCTCTTTTGAAAAAGGAGGCCTTTGTAAAACTCCGGGAAGATAAGCGTGGATGCCAGTATAAGGGTAAACGTCAAGGACAGATTGAACTTTATATTGTGGTTGTTTGACAAATTTTATATAAGGAGGTCTAAATGCATAGTTTTTAATGATTCTTTGAGGAATAAAAAGATTGTGAAAATAGCTTAAAACAATTCCCTCAACGAACGTGAAAGTTATTAAGCCAAGAAACCATTTTTTTCTAAAAGCTAAAATAAAAAGCGCAAGAGTCAGATATAGAAAAAGGCTTTTTAGAAGCAAAAATTTAATAGCACTTATCGTTGGAGGATCAAAAAATGGGTGGGGATAGCGATTAGTAAGTTTAAGGAGCGTCACAAAAGCTTCTTTAAAAGCTAAGTGTATTATCAGAATTATTGAAGCTATTGTCAATAAAACGGATATTGAAAGCTTGTGCGATTTAACAAGTTTATTGAAAGTGCTTAAAATGGTGTTATTTTCCTGTGCTATTTTTGCAAGAGTAAGAATGAAGATAATACTATAAACTTGTTGTAAGTTTCTTAAAAAGGGTATCCAGAACAAGCCAAAGGATGATAAAAATAATAGAATTAATGCAAACAAAAACCATCTGCCTATTTTTTTATTTGCTATCAAAATAAAGGAGAGTATGGGAATAGTAATGGAAGTTGCAATCACTTCCACAGGTTTAACAAACCAGCTTGCTCCTTCTCTTATATTTCCAAAAATAAAGGGAAGGATAACTTGTAGGAGATGAAAAGGTGATATTGACCCTGATGTGCTGTATTCAGAAGATAGGTTTATCCTGGTGGATTCTAAAATTATAGGAAGCGAAAGGAGAAGATAGGGGAAGATGATTAAGGCAGTTATTAAATTCAATTTTAATAGTTTTTTCCAATGTATTTTGTATATTAACAAACCGAAAAGTAAGCCTAAAATAATTCCCAAGATTCCCATTTGAAAATGCCCTGCCAAAAGCATTAATGTTCCCCAAAGGATTGCTGGTAAGTATTTGTTTCTTTTAAGTTTTTCAAGGGAGTATAAATAGAATCCCCAATGAGAGATTACTGCCCACATGGTTGGATTGTTCATCCGTATAAAAACTCCTTGGCCTGAGAAAAAAAGAATCAAAAACAGAAATAAGGCCCATTTGAAATCCTTGCTTAATTTATAAAAAAGCTTTAGAAAGCCTAAGGAGAAAATAAAGGTTGTCGCAAAAACCCAAAGGCTTAAAGACAGAGGGTAAGGGAAGAGGAATAGGAGATTGAAAGGGTGTAAATTTCCCAGACCGATGTCAAACAAAAACGGTGTTCCTAGAAAGATGTAAGGATTATAAAGTGGGATAATTCCCTTTTTAAGCCAATAGCCTAAAAAAAGTTTGTTTGGAAGAAAAAGTACTACTGCATCTGTGGGAAGGTTTATTAGGAAGTAGTAAAAAAATCCAGCAAAAGCGCTGAATGCAAAAGAGAATATCAAAATTTTATTTTTAGGTTTTAGCATTAGTCTAATTTTACGAATTTAGCTAATGTTAGCTTAACTTCTTTATTTTACAAGTAGATTATATTTTAAGATTTCCCACACAGCTCTGACTCCATCCTTCCACCCAATCTTCTTCCCTTCCTCATAAGTCCTTCCCCAGTAGGAGATTCCAACCTCGTAAATTTTTATCCCCTTTATTTTTGCTATCCTTGCTGTTATCTCAGGTTCAAAGCCAAAGCGCTTTGACTCCAACTTTGGAGCGATTTTTCTTATTAAATCTCCCCTGAAAACTTTATATCCTGTTTCCATATCAGTTAAATTTAGATTTGTAAAAGCATTTGATAAAAGGGTAAGAAATAGATTGGCTACATAGTGCCAAAAGTAGAGAACTCTGTGGGGGCGATCTGAGATAAAGCGGGAGCCATAAACCACATCAGCTTGGTTTTTTAAAAAAGGCTCTAAAAGTATTGGATAATCGTCAGGGTTATACTCCAAATCAGCATCTTGGACAAGTACAATATCTCCTTTTGAGGCTAAAAATCCTTCCTTTAAAGCTGCTCCTTTTCCCTCATTCTTCTTTTTGTAGAGTACTTTAAAGTTTTTTCTTTTATACTTTTTCTCCAACTTTTTCAAAATCTTATCCGTTCCATCAGTCGAGGCGTCATCAACCACAATAATTTCTTTTTTAAGTCCTAAAGAATCAGCTTTAAACACCCGCTCTATTGTCTTTTCTATAAACTCCTTTTCGTTGTAGACGGGGATGATTATGGAAAGGGTTTTGAAAGGATTGTTTTTTCGCATAAAAGTATTTTATCAAAGCGTTTTCTTCTTACTGTGTTTTTTAAACCAGTCTGCGATTTCGGTTAAGGAGAGGTTCTCGTTATCAATCTTTACTCCAAATTCTACTAATTCTTCCTGTTCTGCTACAAATTTATATCCATTAAGCTCAAGAAAAGTCATCGTAGCGTAGAGGGCTGTGCGCTTGTTGCCATCGACAAATGGATGGTTTTTAATTAATGACTGACAAAGCGCACCTGCTTTTTCAAAAATTGTCGGATAAAGGTCTTGGCCTGCAAAAGAAGCTTTCGGGCGGTTAACAGCTGATTCTATAAGACTCAAATCTCTTATTCCATGACTTCCTCCAGTTTCTTCTATCGCTAAATGGTGGAGAAGAAGCACATCTTTTACAGTTAAATATTTCACGCTATCTCTTAGCTAACTCCTTAAAAGCAGGTAAATACCGACGCAAAAGGTCTTTTGCGACAGCATATACTTCTTTATCAATTATTTCTCCTTCATTTTCTTTTTCTTGTGAGATTTCTATTATTACTCTTTTTTTTTCAGGTTGAAGCTTTAGGTTAACAGTATTACCTACAGAAGCATCTAAGGTTTTTAAAAACTCCTTCGGAATTACTACTGCTGCTGAATTACCGACTTTTATTATTTTTTGAATCATTTTATTTTTCTAAACT
>WFWI01000060.1 GCA_015491205.1 Candidatus Microgenomates bacterium
AGTTTAAGCATAAGCTTTTAAAGCATCAGATAACTTATATTTTGTAAATTCCTTTTTAATAATCCTATCAAGCTCTAAGAAAAATCTACGATGCTTACAAAATTCTCTATACTTACAAATAAAATCTTTTTCTGCACATTTGACTAAATTCCCTTTTCTATCAAGGATTTGGAAAAAATCATAAAGGTTAAGATTATGGGCTTTTTCGGTAAGCTTATACCCACCCGTTTTCCCTTCACGACTTTCAACCACCCCTTCTCGTGCCAAAAGGGCTGCCAACCGCGCTAAAAACCGCTTTGGCAAAGAAAGCTCCTCTGCCACCTCTTTTAAAGAAACATAACCCTCTTTCCCCTTCAAATATCCTAAAAAGAGCAAACTGTATTCTATTGTGGAATTCAGGGCAAACATATACTTTGTAAGTAATAGTTTACTAAAAATTTGTCTTTAAGCAAGTATGGAAAACTAGGGTATTCCTACCCAGTTGGTACAAGGGTAAGGCAGTTTGTAAGGTAAGATTGGGGAGAATTGAATATTTCAGGTATGCAAAATCTGGCTGAAAATTCGCACAAGATCTCATCTAAGTGTTCGGGGCTAACATGATGATAACCTCTTTATCTTAGCTTCACCTGGAACTTCTAGCTTAATCTCCTCTACCACGGATCTATACGCCTATTCTACCACTCCACTCTCACTTTTGTACCAACTGGGTATGATTACCCAAAAACTATCTATCGACCTATAGCAGCAAGTTAGAAATTCTATAAATCATGGGGGGTACCAATCATAAAAATCGTCATGTTATATCGTGGGCCATATCCTTGTAAAGCCTGTCTTTTTAATGCCTCAGAAAAAGCTCTAGCTTTCTTCCCAAACCTCTTGTAAGCTTGAGTTCCCATATACACAGATAAACCTGATAGAAGGTTCCACAACGCAAGTAATACTCTTAAGCTCTCAAGGTCAGTAGTACTTTCGCCATATAGAGCTGAAACCGCCAGACCAGTAACAGCTATAATTAAAGATCCATACGTACTCATCTTACCCTTTAAATCATACTCCTGTTCTCCTTCCATAAGTCTTAATGGAGGGATAAGTCTAAGTGCTTCTGGAGGAATAAATTTCAAAATTTCATCATTGCTCAATACTTCACCTAATAATCCTCCAACATTCTTCCCTACCCACTCTAACTCTGGTTTTATAACTCATGTAACCAATCCTCCCCTAAGTAAATCCAACAAGGCCAGTCTAGCAGCTGGAAACTTTCCTCCTAAACTATCTATCCTCTCTTTAGAAGTTTCTATTAACTCATCATAATACCCCTCCCTATAAAAAATAGGAAGCAAGAATAAATAATTTAGACCAATACCCTCTAACAGTTTATCATCAATCTTTCTAGGAAATGGTTCAATGTCATGAATCCTAGAAATACTATCCGATAATACTAGATCAACAACAGCAGGAGGGAACTCTTTCAAAGACTCGAATAGATCTTCCATTGAAAAAAGCTCCCCTTTTTCCAACTTATCCACTAAAAATTCTCTAAGCCGCTCATTAGCTTCTGCAAAAACCTCTAGTTGATTTACCTGATCAAGCTGTCCTAAACTGTCAACAAAATGTTTTGCTCTTGTGTACCCTTTAAAACCTCTTACTTTTCCATTACTTTCTACCACAAATCTACCCCTCTCCCTTCCTCCATACTCATCATATCCAAATACTCTAACCTCCCATCCACCAATTTTAGTGCCTCCATGATAAATTACTTCTGTTAAAATAGGTACAACTCCAAAAATTCGGGTAGTTTGACCATCTTCAACCTCCGGCACAGAAAGGTATCTAACTTCTCCCCTTAATATATCCAAAACTTCAGGCGATAATTCTGGAAATAACGATATTCTTTCTTTTAATCCCATAGTACAAACTATTATACCAAATTCCAAAACCAACGTGAAGCTCTTTTTAGCCTCTAATATAAATCTTATTTGGATTATAAAAATTACTTCGCGGCTTAAAATGTTTCTTATAAGGCCTATACTCTAAGAATTTTTATCACTCTAATTAGCGGAGAACCTCTTAAATGAAGAAAGAATAATAAGCCTTACTCTTCTTCCTTCTCTTCTTCCCTGATAGACTCGGTAAGAATCTCCCATACATCGCTTCCTACCCACTTACCATCTTCATCTCTTCTAAATGGTATTAGCTGTTCTAATAAACTTCTTAACGCAGGAGATTTTAAATTTATATCAATACCTTTTCCTCTAAACAACAAATATGTAACATAGGTGATAAATCCAATCTTATAACTCAAACCTAACTCTCTTTCACCAAATCTATTTGTTATAAAACTTCCATTTTCAATCCGTTCTAATACACTAACATCTCCTCCTATATCTATAAATGCCTCCTCTATACTTCTTCTCGACTCGTAGGCCCTTTTTAATTTCCTTTCACTCTCTATTCTTTTTTTCTCGAAGTGCTCGAGTAAACTTTCCACAAACTGATCTACTTGCTCCTTCGTTATGCCTTTATAATCAGAAAGCACCTTTAAATAAAAGAGAGCCTCTAAAACCTCATCTGAAAACATCAATTCTCTTTTTCCAAAAGTGGTGCCTAATACATAAGCTCCATCTACCCCTCTCTCTTTATATGGAACTTGGTATCCATGTTCATTTATCCTATTTAAAAGATCTTTCAAAACATCTAAAGATACTCCTCTTTGTGCGCTTTCTATCACCAAATCCTTATTCATAATAGAAGTTATAGCCTTAAGATTTTGTTCTCCTAACCATTCAACAAAATCACCCCATCTCTCCTCATAATCTGGGGATTTAGTCTTAATCCTTTCAATTATTTTCTGCCACATTGTTCCGCCTACTTCTATATTATCACCAATATCTTTAAATAAACTTAAAGCATTATCTATCTTTTCAACTTCTGCTCGTGTCCATTCTATAACTCTATCAAAATAAGAAGAAGAAAATACGAAAGGCCTCTGAATAGCCTCCACTAAAGGAGATCCTTCATCAATTAATCCATAAAGAATCAATTCTGGCAGTGAAACCCTCATATATCTATCACATAATCCTTTTATCCTCTCCCAAATTTGACTAATCTCTTGAGCTCTTCTATTTACTTCTTTCTCTACCCCTTTACATTCGGCCATATGATTTAACCAGTCCACAAGATAATACCTCTCTCCATCTACCTCGGCTTTAAAATACTCCTGAGTAAAATTATATAATGAAGAGATCCCTCCACTTTCCCTCGTCATGTCTACTAATCTAGCTACCTTCACTGCAAACCCAATCAACATTTCTCTCTCCTCTTCTGGGGTAGCTTGTAACTGTCTTAAAACTTTAGGTACAATAATAGATTCTTGGACTGTATGCAATCTTAAACTAAACAATACCCTATCTATTAAATTTGCTGCTTTAGCATAAAAATGATGTGCAACTAAAAATTGTTCAGCTAGTGTTGGATCTGCTTGAAACAACTCTGTAGCCTTTACTACTGCTATAATCTGACCATTATCCTTTTCCCTAACCGGGCAAAATAATCTTAAATTGCCCTCTCCATCTTGAATGACTTCTACTGGTGAAATATAGGATGTTGACCCTGCGGCTAATCCATAGTTGGGATCTAATATAAAGCTAATATCTCTTTCTCTTTCGACACCTAACATCTCCTTTAGTTTTTGTTCCGCCTGTTCTCTGTCCTCTAACGATATTCTTTCACAAAATCCTCCTTCCCTCTCTTCTGCTTTTGTAATTAAATTTAAAACATTCTGTTCTACTAATTTCCTATATCTTTTGGAGAGTCTAGTTAGTTCCTCGTCTGTAAGCTCATCAACTCTAGAGCTTAAGCCTCTCTTAAATTCTGCTAGTCTTTCTGAAACTTCTGGAATCTCATATACTGTATACCTCGGATTAGAAGGCGCAGGGCTCCTTCTTGCTCCTTTTAAATAAACCCCTTCCAAATCTATGACCTCCTCCTGTCCTACCGCTCTCAAAGGCCACCAAATATACGGATCGAAGTCTTCAATAACTCCTTGGATACATCCTTCACGCGAAAAATTTCTTTCGTGATCCACCGGTAATTCGGACTCGATAGTTCTTTCCATATCCTTATTATATCCTATAGTATGCAAATTTTCAATCTTACAAGATAACTCTACATATAGTCACATCTTCTATATCTCACTATTACTATCCAAAAACCTTGAGGGCATTGTGTAGACGCGTCTGCCATAAAGAAAACGGGTTCTGGAATAGCTAACAAACAACCTCTCCATTGCCCGAGTTATGCCTACATAAAAAAGCCTCCTTTCCTCCTCTATCTCCTCCAAGCTCTCGCTTGAGCGGCTGTGGGGCAAAAGACCTTCCTCCACCCCTACTATAAAAACCACCGGAAACTCAAGCCCCTTTGCCTGGTGAAGGGTCATTAAATTCACTCCCGTTCTTCCCTTTTCCTTTTCAAAATATTCTGATTCAACCAAAGCCACATGCTCTAAAAACTCTACAATATTTTTAAACCCAAAAGCCACGCTTTTAAGCTCCTTTATATTCTCAAGTCTTGAAAAATCCTCGTTGTCCAAAGGATTGTACTTTTCCAAATAGCCTGTTGCTTCAAAAATTGCCTCCATGGCCTGCAAGGGTGGCAAATCTTTTAAATTCTCCTTTTCTAAAAGCTCCTTAAATTTTGCAAACCTTCGCTTGCCAAGCTTTAAAAGCCTTGCCTCTGCCACTTCATCCTTGGGATTGACCGCATATCGCAAATACGAAAGCACGTCCTTTATCTCCTTTCTCTCATAAAAGCGCACCCCGCCTGTAAGCTTGTAAGGCAATCCTCTATGGATAAAAACTTCCTCCAAAACGCGCGATTGGGCGTTTATCCTGTAAAAAACCGCAAAATCCTGCAAATCATACTCTCCTTGCAACTCCTCTATCTTGTCAACCACAAAAATTGCCTCTTCTTCCTCGGTTTCAAAATCAAAAATCTCAACCTCAAACCCCTCCCTTTTGTCAGTATAAAGGGAAAGGATGGGGTGGGAGGTGTTTTCCTTTATTACTTTGAAAGCAAAGTCCAAAATCGGCTGGGTTGAGCGATAGTTTTTTTCAAGAAAAAACCTTTTTGCTTCAGGAAAATCTTCCTCAAACTTTAATAGGTTTTTAATCTGCGCACCGCGCCAAGAATAAATGCTTTGGGAAAAATCGCCAACAACTGTTAAATTCCTGTAATGGGAAGCTAAAAGCTTGGCAAGCTCGTATTGAACATCGTTGGTGTCTTGAAACTCATCAATCAAAATATACCTTAACTTTCTGCTATATTTTTCTTTTACCTGAGGATGCTCCTCCAAAAGCCTTACCGCAAAAACTAAAAGATCGTCAAAATCCAAAGCCCCTGCCTGCTTTTTTCTTTTCTCATAAAGCTCTACAACTTTTTCCAATCTTTCTGCAATAAACTCATCGTAATTTTGAAAGATGTAATCCTGGGGATCTAAACCCCGGTTTTTTGCCATTGAAAGGGCGGATAAAGCAAAGCCAGGCGAAATTTTTGAAACGTCAAGCTCCTTTATTACCTTTTTCATAAGCGAGGTTTGATCTGATTCGTCATAAATTACAAAATCACGCGAAAGGCCTAACCGCTCACCCTCTATCCTTAAAAGCCTGCTGCAAAAGGAATGAAAAGTGCCTGTAAAATAAAGCTCGTGCTCCCCAAGCCTTTCCTTCATCTCTCCTGCTGCCTTGTTGGTAAAGGTGATCATTAAAATGTTTTTAGGATCAATCCTTTGTTTGTGAACAAGATAAAGGACTTTAGCAATTAATACTCGTGTCTTTCCTGAACCTGCGCCTGCCAAAATAAGCGAGGGGCCTAAAATATAAGTTGCTGCCTGCTTTTGTTGAGGATTTAAAGACTTTAAGATCTCATCTATTTTTGAGGACATAGGGAAAATTATAGCAGGTAGCTAGTAGTTAGTAGCTAGTAGTTAGACAAATTAAAAATTCAAAATTCAAAAGTTAAAAGTACAACCCAAAAGTTAAAAGTTTAAAAGAATATTCACTTTTGACTTTTTACTTGTGCTTTTGAATTTTGACTTTTAACTTTTGACTTTCTATTCTCGTTAATCTCTAATCGTCAATCGTTAATCGCTATAAATGGTCAGCGGTTGAAAGTTTTCTAAACAATTTTGATATACTTAAACAAGGTATGCACAAAAGGGTTCTCGTTGCCAACTGGAAGTGTAATAAAAATTTGCAGGAAGTAAAAGATTGGTTTTGGCAGATTAAAGAGGAACTTGAAGGCTTAAAAGAAAAAGTTGAAAACAATTTAGAAATCATTATTGCTCCAAGCTTTCCCTATCTTCAAACAGCCTCAGAACTGATAAAAAAATATTCCCTACCTTTTAAACTAGCAGCTCAAGACCTTTCGCGCTTTGAAAAAGGCAGCTTTACAGGCGAGACAGGAGCTTTCCAGATAAAAGACTTTGCCCAATATGTTATCTTGGGCCACAGCGAAAGAAGAAGGTATTTTGGAGAAACACCTGAAATTTTAGAAATAAAAGTTAAAAACGCAAAAAAGGCAAATCTTAAAATAATCTACTGCAGTACAGAGAAAGAACCTTTAATAGAACAGGCAGATTACATCGCCTACGAGCCAGAGGAAGCTATTGGCACTGGAAAAAACGCTCCAGTTAAGGAAATAATCAGAAAAAAAAGAGAGCTTAAGGTTTTATCAAAACCCTTTCTTTATGGCGGTTCTGTAAACTCTCAAAATATTGAAGAATACCTTAAATCTGAAGAAATAAACGGTTTTTTAATTGGAGGAAGTTCACTTAACTTTAAAGAGTTTAAAAAAATAATCGAAACTGCTTCAAATTACTAAAGAAATAACAATTATAAAAGCCCCAAGAGCAAAAAGCAATATGTTATAGTAAAAAAAGCCAGCTTTAGGTAAAGTCTTAACAGGCGTGGGAGTTGGTGAAGAATTCTGCTCTAATTTTTGAGTAGGAGAAAGGTTGGCAACTATAATATCTGTTGGGGTGGGAGACATCTCCTCTGCTTGAGCAATAAGCGTAGGAGAAGGAGTAAGATCAGTAATAGGGTTTTCAGTTGGAGATATTGAGTCTACGGCCTCTGTTGGAGTCGGCTCTTGTGGAGAAAGAGTTGGAGATACAACATTAAGCGCTATCTCCTTTCGATAAGTCTTTCCAACTGCTTTTGTCTTAACTGGAGGAATAACTACTTCTTCCTCCTTTTCAAAACTTATCAATTGGTAAAAAATGATGCCCATAAAAGAAAGAAGAATAAGCGTAAAAGCTCCTATAAACACCTGAGTCTTGTTCAAAGAAACATTTTTAAACATATTTATTCTGTCAACCAGCCATCCCTTTTTGAATACAATTGCGCCTCAATTAATAACTTCGCTGTATCAGAAGGAATTTTATATTCTATATAAAAAACCTCCTTCTCTTTATTAAATTTATCAGTCACATGTTGATTCTTCCAAGCATATTCATTAACTCTTATCCTAGCTTTGGTTACATCATCAGTCGGTGGCTTATAAATTCCAATAAATACTACATCTCCAGGCTTTAGCTTGTTATAATCTTTAATAACCCTCCAATCCTTGTCGAATATAGCTATTCCTCTCGAATATACTTTTTTTATAATAGGCTCTTTTTCTTGTATAGCAGAAGATCTACGAGTTGAAGTTAAAGAAATAAAGGAAAACCCTCCCACTATTAAAAAAGCTCCTATTCCCAATAGGGCTAGCCTAAGATTAGCCTTTCTTACTGAGCCCCTTTTAACTTTCAAAGGGGTGGCTTGTGGCAAGACTTCTTTTTGATATTTTTCCTCAGAAAATCCTGGAAGTGTTACCTTGTTCTTCTTATATTCTTTTATAAAGTGCACCAACTCCCATATAAAAAATACAGCAGTGCCAATAAAAATAAGAAGACTAATTGTATTTATGTAAGATAGCATATTTAAATTTTAGTACGCAAATTTTACTTAAGCAACAACAAAACACCAGGCACTAAAAATAAAGCAGAAATGAGAAAAACATATTTGGGATCAAACCCTGCTACAGGCGGAGTAGGTGTTGTAGTTGATAAGATTTTAGTAGGAGTAGGTGTGGGAGAAAAAGAAAAAGTTGGAGTAGGAGAAGGCTCTGGGCTTACAGTTAAATCTGCCGAGGGTGTAGCTGCTGATAAGACGCTTTCTCCACTTTTTGCTATATAAAAGTCTCTTACAATCTCAACTGAGTCACCTTGAGAATTTTTTGTGAAAACATTTATAATATGACGACCAGGAGGTAGCTTAAAGGGCAGACTCACTTGCCAATCACCTTCTTCATCTACTATCGCCTTGAGAATAATACGTTTTTTTGATTCTATCTCTACTAAAACTTCTTCAAAGGGCACTCCTTTTCCTTTTATAAGAGGTCTTGCGCTGGAAATAGTTGCACCCTGCTTTGGATAGGTTAACATTACTCTATAATTTCTATTGTCTGCTATTTTTTTAATATCCTGAGGATTTTTGCTTCCTGTTTTTTTTTCAAAAAAGTACTCTTTTCCTGCCTTCAAAGGAAGACTATATTCCATAAAAGATTCTAAAGTTCCTGTTGCTACCAAATCCAACCCTAGAACTTTCAGTTCAAACTTTTCCTTACCAGACAGTTCTACTTTCCTCTTTCCTTCCTTATCAAAAACCAAGCTCAATGGAATAACCCATTCCCCTTCCTCACTAGTTAATGTAGATAAAGGGTAAGCTCCTTCTATCTGTAAGATTAATATTTTACCTTCTTCTGGCTTACCAGTCTTGCCTATAATTTTTCCTACTAAAGGTGGTTTCTGTGAAGGCAAAAATTGCGAAGGCGTTCTTACTCTAAATGGAACATCCCCCTTTCCCACCAGTTTGTTATCAACTTTTATAACAAAATAATAATCTCTACTAGGTTTTAATCCCTGCAAGGTAGCATAATGATAAACACTAGCTTTGCCTGAAATTATCTTTAATTCATCCTCCACCTCTTTTACAAGGCGTTCAGGAGATTCTCCATAAAGTATAGATGAATCTTTCGCTTCTCTTGTCTTCCAAACTATTGTAACTTGAGAAGAAGAAAGGTTGGACAACATAACAAATTCAATATCAGAAGCTTTTATTCTCAATCTCTTTTTATCTAAAGGAAAAACGACAAAAATTCCTGAAGCAAGCAGTACAACTCCTAAAGCTATCAAAGTAAGCCATCGATTCCCCTCTTCTTTTTTAAGAAAAAGCCTACTATATAATCTACTCATTATCCTTTGCTCTTAAACTATCAAAAACTTTCTCATCAAATCTTATTTCAAGTGAAGATGCTGCAGGTACAGTCTCCAACAACTGTCTCATTTTCGAAGCATGATAAATATCAGCCAACACCCAAGCTAGGACTGTCAAAAAAATGGTAAACGAGATGATCAAAAATTCTTTTCTATTCATATTACTTTACTGCAGATTAAAAAAAATAAGTCTCAATTTCTAACTTTATATTCAAAACTGCCTCTCCTGTAGCATTTATCTCAATCTCTCCCTTTCTAAGAAAAGAGGCCTGTCTAATTGTCTTCAACCGCCGCTGGTTTTCAAGAGCTTTCATAAATTTTAAAAAATCAGAAAACTTACCTTCCAACACATATTTTAATTTAACAGTTTTCAAACCTTTATCTTCTCCTCCAACTAATTTTATGTCTGAGACAGAAGAATTTACAATAACCAAGTTATTTTCCCTAACTGCGTTTGTAACCTCTCTCATAACTTGAGATATATTAACTTCTTTTGGAATTGCTTCAAAAAGTAAAGGAAAATCATCTCTGTATTTCTCAGCTTCTGATTGCAAAACTACACTCTTGTTTATTATTTCTTCAAGCTTAGTAGTAGCTTTCAACAACTCCTCTCTTTTAGCCTTTGATTGAAAAGCACTTTTTAAAGTGGGCCTTATAATAAAAATTAAAAAGAAAGAAAATATAAGAAAGAAAACCGATAAATACAAATAATTCTTGTTCTCTTGTTTTTTAAAAAAATCCTTTACATGTTTAACTAATTCCTCTACCGGTACATCCTTCATTTTTGAGCATCCCTTAACTTAAAACCGGATAGTTCAAATGTAAATGCAAACAAACTTCCTTGTTTTTTAACAGATTGCAGATCCACATTAACAAAACGCTTATCCTTCCTCAACCTGTTTTGAAAACGCATAATAGTAAGATAATTTACACTCTTACCCTCCAACATTACCTTTTCTCTATCCAAAGTTAACCTCGTTAGATAAAAATCTGCAGGAAAAACTGATAATATGTAATCCAACTTCTTTTGTGTAGTTTCCTGTTGATCAATTACTAATTTCACTTTTTCTACACGGGCATATTTTTTGCGAATATCATCTACAAAAGGCCTCAACACTGCAATTATCTCTCGTTGCTGCCTTAAGGTATCATTAAGATCTACAATCTCCTGATCTACCTTCAGCCTATAAAAAAATACAACGATTATAATAATTTGGGTAATTACAAGAATATATCTAAAATAATGCAGCAAAAAATACACTACGTCTTCCCCCGGCCTTTTCTTTTTCTTCAACAATAAATTTACTTTGTATTTTCGTTTCATGCAGATAAAACCTTTTCAACTGATTTTGTTATCCTAGATTTTAATCTTGCTGCTTTGTTCTTGTGAATCACATGGCGCTTAGCTGCTTTATCAACTATGCTGTAAAATTCCTGCAAAAGCTCTTTGATCTTTTTTTCTGACTCTTTTTTCTCAACTGCCCTTCTTATCTGTTTTTTTAATTTTTTTATACCTTCCCTATACCTTTCATTAACTAATGTCCTTTTTTTTGTCTGCCTTATTCTCTTTTTCGCTGATTTGGTATTAGCCACTCCTTTCCACCTCCTTCCTTGTATTTATCTTAACTTATAATTCTTAAATTTTAAACTCCCTTTCTAAAACCTCTTCGCCATAGGAGCCTTTAAAGCGCAAAATAACGCTTATTGGTCCATCAACCTTATGTTCTACACAAGCTCCAGAAGAACAGGTTCCTAAAAAGATTTCCTTTGTATAAGTTGAAACCTTAAGTTCGTCAATTGTACCAATCACTCCTTGCAACCCTTTATCCTTTGTAGGGTAAGTAAGCTCGTACTCAATGCTTTCTGTCTTATCAGGAATATTGGAAATTGAAAGCACTATAGTACTTCTCTTTTTAGCTCTATCAACAGAAACCTCTACATTTTTCAAGACAGTTGTTTTCTCTTTCATATTAACTTTCTTTTCTACCTCATCAACAGAAGACGTTTTTCTTGAATTAAAATAAAAAATCAAAAGGACAACAAAAAAAACAACAACTCCACCAAAAATAAGCATTTTCTTACTACCTTTCAATACCATAAGAATAAGAAAATTAAACTTCTAATCTTTCTTGCAAATAACTTTCTAACTTTTCAACCTTTACTCTTTCCTGCTTCATAGTATCACGATCCCTGACAGTTACTGTATCATCCTCTAACGTTTCAAAATCAATGGTTATACAATAAGGCGTTCCAATCTCATCCTGATAGCGGTATCTTTTTCCAATATTTCCTCTTGCATCCCAATAGGTATGGAACTTCCTTTTGAGCTGTTCATAAATCTTTCTCGCCTTTTCAACCAATTCTTTTTTATTAGCAAGAAGAGGAAAGATTGCAGCTTTGTAAGGGGCAAGATAAGGCTTTAAAGAAAGGCACACCCTCTCTTTTTCCTCGCGATATGCATTAATAAGCACCATTAAAAAAATCCGATTCGGCCCGACTGATGGCTCAATAACATGGGGAATAAATCGTCTACCTGTTTCCTCATCCCAATAGGTTAAATCTTGACCGCTGTACTTGTTGTGCTGGGTAAGATCGTAATCTGTCCTATAAGCCAAACCCCAAAGCTCTTTAAACCCAAAAGGGAATTCAAAATCAAGATCATACGTTTCTTTGCTATAGTGACTCCGCTCAGCGTCAGAATGCCTCCTCCAGCGAAGTTTTTTTTCATTAATGCCAAGATCCTCAACCACAAACCTCCAGATCTCCTCCTGCCAACCTTTAAAAAGCTTTTCCCAATCCTGTTTTTTAGGGTCGAAAAAATACTCAATCTCCGCCTGTTCAAATTCAAAAGTGCGGAAGATAAACTGGCCAGTTGTTATCTCATTTCGAAAAGCCTTACCAATCTGGGCAATGCCAAAAGGGAGTTTAATGCGCGTTGTTTCAAGAACATTTTTAAAATTAATAAAAATTCCTTGGGCTGTTTCCCCTCTTAAATAAACCTTTCTCTTTTTTCCTTCAACACTCCCCAAATAGGTCTCAAACAAAAGGTTAAATTTCATTGGCTCTGTAATTTCATTTCCTTCTGGACTTTTGATATTGTGTTTTTTAATAAACTCCTTGAGCTCCTCAAAGGTCATGTCCTCAACCTTATATTTATCCTCCCAACCCTTTTCTTTAAGCCATGCTTCTACTAGATGATCCGCTCGATAGCGCTTGTGAGTTTTTTTATCCTCAACCAAGGGATCAAAAAACTCCTTCGTATGGCCAGAAGCTTCCCAAACTCTTGGATGATAAATAATTTGGGAGTCTATTCCAACAATATCCTCCCTTTCATGCACAAACCTTTTCCACCAAAGGGACTTTATATTATTCAAAAGCTCCACTCCCAAAGGCCCATAATCATAAGCATTCGCCAACCCGCCGTAAATACTAGAAGTTTGATAAACAAAACCCCGCCTTTTGCACAAAGAGACTATCTTGTCCATAACGGTAAATAGTATAACATATAGTAGTTAGTAGTTGGTAGCTAGTAGCTAGCTGAAAGATATCCCTCAAGCTCACTCTTTTCTATACCCGAAATTCTGGAAAGATCTCGCAGGAAGACTTCCTTACTAAACTTACCTTTCTCTATATCCTTTATCTCTCTTAAAAGAAATTGGAAAAGCTCTCTATCTTGTTGGGCCTCTGGCGCTATTTTTTCAAAAATCTTCAAAATCAAAAAAAAGTTTGTGGCTTTTTTAAGATCTTCCTTTATTGAGGAAAAACCTGAAACAAGGGTAGTTTCTGAAAGATAAAGAAAATCATTACTTTCTGACATTCTCGCCTTAATCAAATTTCCTGTATCAAGATGGGAAATCCTTCGGCTGGTTATTTTTTGTACTCCTTTGGCTAAAACAGAGAGCTTACCTTTATCTTTTGTAAGAAGGATTACTAAAAGATCCTTGCCTTTCAACTTCTTCTTTTTTAATACAATTCCTAAAGTTTTAAATTCTTTTCTCACAGTTTTGTTTTAATTTCTGTATCTTTCAAAAGTTTTCCTTTATAGACTTCTTTTCCATTTACTTTTACTTCAAAATTATGACCTAAAGTTCCTGGCTGCTTTTGGATAAAAAGCTTATAAACCCCATCGCCTAAAATGCTCCGCGGAAGCTCATATTCAATTTTTACAACTGCTTTACCTTGAGGAGAAACTGTTAAAAATCCTTCAAAAACAGTCTTTCCCAAATCTTCATAAACCCTAACTTTCTTTTTAGATCCAACAAAGTTTTTCAGCTTTGCACCTTTGGGAACATAAACCCTCAACCAGTTGCGAAGCGTAGCATTAAGACAAAGCCCTCCCCGCTCCAAATTACAATCTGAATGAGGATAAGGATTTTTATACTCAATAACCAGCTTCCTTAAAACCTTATCTTCTTCTACCCTTGTCTCACTTGTTATATAATGCCTTACAAACATATTCGATTTTGCTCCAGCAAAGTTGACATCATTTATGTGAAGATAATCTCCTTTATAATCTTTAATTCTTCCTCCAAAACCAAGGGATTCTACTGCTTTCTGCAAGTTTTTGTCCTCAAAATACAAGAGTATATGTTTTTCATATAAATTATTTATCATTGAATTTACCAACCTTCCCCAATAACGAGAAGGAGAAAACCCAATTGCTTTATAAAACAAAGCCAAAGTCAAATCACCCAAAATACCTTTTCTATTTTCCCTAAGATAAGGAGTTGGTCTATCTATAACATCAAGTAGTTTATAAATTGCCTGAGGACAATCACATCGTTTATCTATTCTAGCAGAAAAAACAATTCCTCTTACCTCTGTATCACCAAAAATTTTTAAAAGATCAACTAAAACATTTGTATCTATAGCTACTATTCCATCATAATCTACTGCTAAAGAGCTCTTCTTATAAAGCTGCTCAAAAGCTTTAACTGATATATAAAAATCAGGAGATAGATTTATATCCCTCAAATAAAGCCTATTAACTCCCTTATGGTATTGTAAAATCTCAAAAGGAGCTGGCGGATGTTTTGGAATAGTATTATCAATATCATAAATATCGCCAGATTTTACAAGTCTTATATTTCCTTTATCGATCTTGAAAACAGCATAAGCTGTCCAAAAACCACCTGTAGCTCTAAGTTCCTTGTCGTTTTGGAAAATTACTAGATAAGTCTTTTCTTCATCAGCACCTAAAATCTCCGGTAAATTTTTCAAAAGACCTTTTGCCTCAACAAAAAAACTTGTCAACCCTAGTACTTGTTCTTTGTATGAAGAAACCTTCTCCCTTATAGATCTACCTAAAAATCTTTCAGGATACCTATTTGGATCAACAGCTTCAATTCTAACCTCAGCTTCTTTCAAAATCTTTGCTATAGCATCTATTTCAGGCTTTACCTTCTCTAAAGCAAAAACAGCAGTTTTTATCCTTTCCTCAACTGATTTTTCAGAAAAAGATACCCCTCCCTTTTTAAAGCCTAAAAGATCAGCGTGAGGCTCAATAGCAACTATAAATCTCTCGCTTGCCTCAATAAAGTATCTACCAGCTTCAACTACATTTTTAAAATCCTTGCCATAAACTCCTATTAAAGGAATGTAAGAGGTCCAATACAAACCTTTTGCCTCTTTTTCAAATTCGTCATAGGTTTTCTTAAAATCAGAAAGAGTAGATTTTGCTTTATCTAAATCATTCTCCTTAAAAGCTGCTTTTAAAGCTGCTGCTTTCAATCTTAGCTCTTTTGCCTTTGAATAAACCTTCACCCCCGGCCTCACCAAAAACCAACCAATAAAAAATAGTAAAATCACAAAGAATAAAACAATTTTGGAATTTGGAATTTGGAATTTGGAATTTTTCATATTGCTCCTTTCCCCGTAATCATAACCCAAGGAGTTTTCAAGATTATCTTAAGATCCTGCCATAAAGAAATTGTATCAACATATTTTGCATCAATCTTTATCCTATCCTTAAATTCAACCTCAGACCTACCTGATACTTGCCATAAGCCGGTAATTCCCGGCTTCACTGACAACACTTTCCTTACATATTTTTTTGTTTCAGGATATCTCTTTTGCTGATATTCTAACTCATCTGGATAATAAGCTCGTGGCCCAACCAGGCTCATCTCGCCTTTTAAAACATTTATAAGCTGAGGTATTTCATCTATAGAATGCTTTCTAATAAATTTTCCAACAGATGTTATCCTAGGATCGTTTTTTAACTTAAAGTTTCCTTTTTTGTATTCTTCATAAAGCTCTTTAAACCTAGGATCAGTCCTCAAAAGATTATGTGCATTTACAATCATAGATCGGAATTTATACATTTTAAAAAGTCTTCCATTCTCTCCTACCCTCTCGGGCACATCAGCAAAAACTGGCCCTTTTGAATCAAGTTTTATAGCCAAAGCTGTAATAAGACTTATAGGTAAAAATAATATTCCCAAAACTATAGCTCCCACTATGTCAATCAACCTTTTCAAATACTTTTGGTATTTTCGGCCGTAAAAATATTCTTTTATTCCCATTCCTTTATGATTTTACCAACTTGTTGAATATCAACCAACTTCTCTTGCCTTTGCCTCATATCTCTAATTTTTACCTTTCCCCCTTTTTTTTCATCAGGCCCTAGTATTAACACAAACCTATACCCCTTCTCATCAGCTTGCTTTAATTGCTGTCTTAAGTCGTACTTATCCTTAAGCCAAAAATCACAGTAAATTTCTTCTTTTCTTAATTTAGAAACAAGTTGCAGGGAGTCCTGCAAAAGCTCCTTAGAAAACACACTGACAAAAACCTTTCCTTGTCCTTCCTCAAGCTGCTTGCTAACTTTGTCTTTTAAAATTTCATAAATCCTCTCAAATCCTAAACTTCCACCTACAGCTGGAATATCCGGCCCCCCAAGGGCTTTTACTAAATTATCATATCTGCCACCTCCGGCAATTGAGCTTGGAAAATTCTGACAAACCACTTCAAAAATCATCCCTGTGTAATAATCAAGCCCTCTTACTAAAAATGGATCAAAAGAAATCCTAACCTTTTCAATTCCTAAATTCTCTGCAAGCTCAATTATTCTCTCAATCTCCTCATCAGGCTCTAATTTCTCAAACTCCAAAAGCACATTTTTGGAAAAACCCTTTTCCTCCAGCTCCTTTTCAACCCCTTCCCTTCCTTTTTTATCAAGTTTATCAACAACTCTAAGCACTGCAAGCTGGGCCTGAGACTCTTCTATTCCCAACTTATCCAATGCTTCAAGTAAAATTTTGCGCGAGTTAATCCTTATAACAAACTTCTCCAGCCCCACCTCTTCTAAAGCTCGTGAAATTACAGCAAGGATTTCCGCATCGGAAAGAACGTTTTTGCTTCCGAAAATATCAACATCACACTGAAGAAACTGCCTGTACCTGCCTTTTTGTGGTTTTTCTGCTCTAAAAACATCTTGTATCTGGTAGCGTTTAAAAGGAAGTTTTATCTGCGAGTTTGCATAAAAAGCCAAAACTCTCGCTGTAGGAACTGTTAAATCATATCTCAGGCCCACTTTTCTTCTTCCTCTGTCTTCAAAAAGATAAAGGAGTTTGTCCGCTTCCTCCCCATACTTTCCAAGCAAAACTTCTGCCCTTTCCAAAGCTGGCGTTTCCAAAGGCTCAAAACCAAAAAGCTCAAACACTTGAGAAATCTTGTTTTTAAGATAATTTCTCACGCGCGCTTCTTTCGGCAAAAAATCCCGAAAACCTGAAAGCGAAACTTTTTTTTGCATGATTTACAATTATATTATATGGAAGACATAATTCCAAAGATTCTAGTCACAACAGGAGTAATACTTATTCTCGCAGGCCTGCTTATTCAAGCCCTGCCAAAGCTTAAACTTCCCCTTTTACCTGGAGATGTTTTGATTCAAAAAGACAATTTTACCTTCTATTTTCCCATAACAACCTCAATACTTTTGAGCATAATCTTGAGCCTGATTGCTAAAGTGTTTTGGAAATAAGTAAAAACCTCTAAACACCAAATTTCAAATTACAAACGAAATTAAGCAGAGATGGTTAAAACTGGACAAAGTTAGTTAGAAGGTGAGAAAGTTTAAAGGTTTAAAGGTTTTAAGATCAGCTTTAGGATTTTGGTTTTAAGATTTAAGATTTTATTGTTTGGTTATTGGTGCTTGGAATCTGAAATTTATTTTCAATTATAGTCCACCTCCAACCCCGGCATTGCCTCAAACACTTTGTCTGCAAAAGCCCAAAATCCCTCCTCTCCCTTTTGCTCTGCTACACACTCGGAGGCTTCTGCAAGTTTTTGAGCATAAGGGTGGATAGAGCGTAAAGGAAAATGCCTGTAAACCCAGGCCACATCTTTATTTTCTTTTACAAACCTTGTAGCTGTTGGTTGAAACCTATCACAGAAAGGACACTGAAAATCAGAATACTCAATTAGAACAAATCTTGCATCTTTTGGGCCCCTCCAATGATCTGTTTTTGGATCCGGCCTTTTGACCTTTGGTGCCTGTGGATCTGTGTTTCCTTTTTTAAGCTCTGAGAGCATCTTATTTAACTCCTCATAAGGCACAGCTCCTCGCAAAGCTTGCATATTGCCTGTTTTAAGATCAAAAATAACTCCACCTGGTGTGCCTCGTATTCCAGCCTTTGCACCTTCATTAAATTGCTCATCAACCTTCTTCTTGTATTTTTCAGATGATAAACATGCTTTGAACTTGTTCTCATCTATATTAAGCTCCTTTACAATCTCAGAAAGCTTCTTTCTTTCAGGCTTGACTTCCCCCTTTTCTGGCGCTTGATTGTCTACTTTTACTTCCTTCTTGACAGCTCTGTAGGAAACTGAAGTAATTCTACCCAACAAAAAGCCTGCAATGAAGCTTAAAATGACGATTAGACCTAAGACAAAGTTTGGAGAAAGTTTAGAAAAATCTAAAGCTACCTTCTTTTTCATTTTTGCCATGGCTTTTAAAAAAGCTTACCTCAAAACTTTTATCCTGTCAACTCCAAAACCATAAGGGATTCAACATGGGGAGTGCGGGGAAAAAAGTTGTAAAGCTTGAAATTCGTAATTTTATAAAAGGGTAAAAGATAAGCTACATCTCTAACCTGAGTCTCAAGATTGCAAGAAAGGTAAATAATTTTTTTTGGCTTTACAAGCTTTAATCTTTTAACCACCCTTTTGTGAAGACCGGAGCGAGCAGGATCTAAAATAACAGTAAAGTCCTTTTCAATAAACTGCAGGGCTGACTCGGCTGCTGACAAAATTATCTCAACATTAGAAGCTTGATTTATCTTCACATTTTCTTTTGCAAAATTCACTGCCTCCTCATCAATTTCCACCAAAACCACCTCGCTAGCTTTTTGGCTGGCCAAAATCCCTATAACCCCAACTCCTGAGTAATAATCCACTACCTTACCTCCTTCAACCTCCTCAACAATATCTTTCAAAGCCTTTTCAAAAATTTCAGGGTTTATCTGGAAAAAGCTTGAAAAGCCGTATTTAAAAACTTTCCCTAAAAGCTGCCAGGTAAAATCAAATTCTCCCCTTTTGTAAATAACATCGGTTATCACAGAAGCAGGTGATAAAGGAGTGGAGTAATAAATTGCAAAACCTTTTAATGGAAGTTGCTCTTTAAAATCTGGAAATCGATTCTGAAAACTCTCCTTTGACAGATAAGTAAACAAAGCTGCAGAAACCTCTTTATCCTGTCCTGTCCTTAATACTAAAGTTTTAAGCATTAATTCATTAAAACCTTTTTCTTGCAAGAATTTTAAAATCTCCTCTGCCGCCCTGTTTATCTCTTCTCGTGCTAAAAGGCAAGGAGAAATTGGAGTTTTTTCCTTTGATCCTCTTCTTCCATAGGCCAAGGCAAGCTTGCCACCTTTTGTGCTAAACTGATACTCCATTTTTGTCCTATAATGAAAAGGCTCCTTTGGAAAAACTATCTCAACTTCTCCAAACTCAACCCCCAGTTTTTCTTTAACAAAAGAGGTTGCAAGCTGCTTTTTAAGCTCTATTTCTTTTTCATAGGGCAAAATCTGCCAAGGGCTGCAGGACAAAAAGTGGTCCTCTTTTGGATGAATGCGAAAAGAAGAGGACTTTAAAACCCTTTCAACCACTGCTTCAAAATAGCTTCTTTTTCGCTTTACAATCCTTACCTCTACCTCCTCTCCAGGCAAAGCTCCCCAAATATATACTTTTTTACCTTTAAATCTCGCCACCCCCGCGCCTTTTAGGGAAAAGGTTTTAATAGAAAATTTCATCATACGTTTGGAAAACTAATGGTAGTAGTTATCTGGTATATTTCACCTTCTCTAACTGAATTATACCTTAAGCCTATGCCACAAAACTCTGCGAATTTCCTAGCCAAGTATGCTCCATATCTTACCCTTTCTCCTTCTCTCCTTAAAACACCTCTTCCTAAATCTTCAGGCAAAGGATCGGTAGAAGAATTAATTATCTGCAACTCTCTCCTTGTAAACTCTGCTACAAGAGGTTCCCCTGCCTTAAGCGTAGCAGCACGAGCATTGAGCAAACTATTCCACACAACAACTACTTCCCTCCAACCAAGTTCTATCTGCTCTTTTGGGTTGCTTATCTTAAAAGAGGGAACAAACACTTTAACCACGTCTTCTAAACTTACCCTTAACCCTTCTAATCCTTCAGGTAGTACCCCGTGCTCTATAGCCTCAGCTGTCAAAAACACAATCCGAGCAAAAGCAGCATTATTGTGCAACAAAAGCTCTACTAATCTTTTTGCGAAAGCAACTCCCCCTACTCCTCCCTCTACTCCCTCTAATTCTTGCGAAGTATACAATAATTCCAAACTCTCAACAAGGCCTTCTATTGTCTGTTGCTTTCTTATGTTATCACCCCCCTCCGTAAGTATATATTCCAAAACACTCAATATATTAATAATGTTTCTAAGATCATGTCGAGCTAGGTCTTCCTTATCATCAGGCGCTAATCCTTCCACTAAACGCTTTAGAAATGTAATAGTCTCATCAGAAAATTGATCAATCGGTCGAGTTTTACCCTCTTCAGGATTCATACAACCTGATATAATATCTTACTATGCTCAAAAATCAACTGCAAAAGGATCAGATTAAAGCATTAAAGGAAGGGGATAAAAAGAGGCTTGAGATTTTGCGATTTATTCTATCGCGGGTGAAAAATAAAGAAATTGAAAAACAAAAGGAGCTCTCTGATGAAGAATTTATAGAAGTTTTAAGGAAAATTGAAAAAGAGCTTAACGAATCGCTTGAGTTCGCTCAAAAATCAAAAAGAGAAGATCTTGTTCAAAATTACAAATCCCAACTTGAAGTCGTCAAATCCTACCTTCCCAAGCCCTTAAC